>NZ_JAAVUO010000108.1:0-1018 GCF_012163165.1 Natronococcus sp. JC468 | reverse complement strand
AGAGGCCTGATTTGCGGGGGAGCAGCGTTGCTCTACAGGAATTCGATAATTACAAATTTCCCCTAGGCGGTAGTGACGATTTAGCTATTTGAGCCAGATGGCGATGGCTGCGAGTTTGACGAATCCCATGAAGTTGGCGAGAAGCTTGTCGTATCGTGTTGCGACGCGTCGGAATTGCTTGAGCTTGTTGAAGAATCGCTCGATGCGATTGCGCTCCTTGTAGAGTTCGGTGTCGTAGGCACGTTGGACCTTGCGATTACGTTTCGGTGGGATGACGACGTCAGTTCCTGTTTCTGCAATCTTTTCGGTGAGATGATCTGCATCGTAGCCTTTGTCTGCCAGCATGGCGTCGGCCTCGATGCCTTCGACAAGGTCGTGGGCCAAAGCGATGTCGTTGCGCTGTCCGGGAGAGCCGATCAGGCGGATCGGCAGGCCGAGCGCTTCCGTCGCGGCATGGATTTTGGTGCTCAATCCGCCGCGTGACCGACCCAGGCCCTGGGCATCCGCCCCCCTTTTGACCGGCGTGCGCCGGCGGCGTGCTGATGAGCCCGGACGATGGTGCTGTCGATCATCAGCCATTCGAGGTCGGCTTCACGTGCCAGAACCGAAAGCATCTCGTCGAGAACACCCATCTCGATCCAGCGGTAATAGCGCCGCTTCACCGAGCGATAGTCGCCAAGCCGCTCGGGCAGGTCTCGCCAACGACCGCCGGAACGCGCCATCCACAAAAGCGCATCGAGGAAAAGTCGGTTATTCGTGCGCGGACCACGCTTGCCTTTGGTCCCACCAGGTACAAAAGCCTTGATCCGTTCCCATTGGTCGTCCCGAAGCGCATCACAGTCCATCGCCGATCTCCAAAATCAGCTTTGAATCCGATTTGCGCTCTTTTGGGAATCCCAATCCTTAAATCATCACCACGACCTAGAAGGGTCTTGCGCATTTCGCGTGCCAAGCGCCCGTATGGCCTCGCCATAGGTTACGCAGGCAACATCCTGCATCTGGCAGATTTCGGTTGCCA
>NZ_JAAVUO010000107.1:0-1103 GCF_012163165.1 Natronococcus sp. JC468 | reverse complement strand
GAGTGGTCTGCGAAAGCGTTGACCCCCTTGGAAGCGTATTGTTCTCGATGAACAAGAGTCAGCGTGGTTTGTTGGTGCGGCATCTGTCTGAGGAAGAACTCGATCAAGCAATTGAATCGGCCCAGGAGGCGGACGAGACCCGTCTCGTCCGGCGACTGTGTTACATCAAGAACCTCTATCAGGGAGATACGCGCAAGCAAGCAGGTCGACGCGTCGGGATCTCCCGATCCACGACGCGTCGGTGGGCACTGGCGTGGAATGATGGTGGCGTAGAGGGTCTCCGCCCACGCTTCGGCGGCGGTCGGCCGCCGAAGCTCACCCCCCAACAGTGGGACGAACTCTGTGAGATTCTCGAAGAGGGCCAGCCATGGACTCCTAAGCAGATTCACGCGCTTATCGAAGACCGATACAACGTCACGTACCACCCGTCCCATCTTAGCCGGAAACTTCGAGAAGCGGGAATGAACTACGCCAAACCGCGGCCAATGGATCCACGACGATCCGACAATGCTGAAGAGATTCTCGCCGAGCGCCTGGTCAAGGCGCTCGGCGAGGACCCCGAGAAGCCAGATGACGAGGAAGAAGACCCGGTCGTGTTCGGGTTCTTTCGATGAAGCGTGGCCCCAACCGTTCGACAATTCTCAGCGAATGTGGTCGTTTGATCGGACAGTGACGATCGAGAAACCGCTGGTAACGTTTCCTCGGCGGTCGATTGGGTTCTACGCGCTCACTGGCCAGAGCGTGATCACGTTCAAAGAACGGTTGGTCAAAGAGACGATCGTTGAGGCACTTGAAGAGATTCGCGAGCAGAATCCGGTCGGACGGATTCTGCTCGTCGCCGACAACTACGGCTCTCATCACGCGAACCTCACCCAACAACGGGCCGACGAACTCGACATCGAGTTCGTCTTCATCCCGCCGTATTCACCGACGTTGAACGCCATCGAACCGCTGTGGAAAGATCTGAAACGCGAGATCTCGCCAGAGATCTTCGCGGACCGTGATCACTTCAGAGCGTTCCTCACCGAGACATTTCTTCGCTTGAGCCATCGGCTGAGTTTCGCTAGCGATTGGATTGAGACGTTCCTTCCAGATGTTCAAAG
>NZ_JAAVUO010000106.1:0-1112 GCF_012163165.1 Natronococcus sp. JC468 | reverse complement strand
TGCAGTGTTGAACGCAAGACAGCGGCAGCATCGAAATTGTGACATTCAATTTTCCATCAGTACCGACGCTCTATCGGTAGATTCTGAGATCAGACGATTCAATTTCAGTCGACTTGCTCGGTGATCAAAACATCAGTTTCACAAGATACCACGTGAAGTCTGAGATGGACGATGGCGATGCCTCTCTCGAATACGTCCAGAGAAGGGGAGCAGGCGGCGAGCCCTAACTCGCCGCCTGCGCGAGGTTATGTACGATGCACTTCCGTGTGAGCTCCCGGAATTGGCCGTGCCAACTCCGGGAGCGAAGTTCATCACCATCGTCTTTCAGCATCGCAAACACCGTCTCGCTCATTGACCGCTGGTTGTAGATATCGTCGTCAATTCTGGCGTTGTGAGCCTTCTTGAGTGCATTTTTCTCACAGTGTTTGATCACCGGTCGCGTCAACGCTGCACGACAGGCCTCTCGGAGGTCTGCCCACGAGTACATCTTATCAGCCAGAAGCGTTTGCAGGTCTCCGGCGTTCCGCCGGAAGACCTGCAACCCGATATGCCCGTCATAGGCTTTCTTCGTCGTGAAATGAGCGTCCATGATTGCAAGTGACTCCGTGTCAACTAACAGCGTCGTCTTCAGAGCGTTGAACGAGTAGCCCACACGATTCCGGTAGTGTGAGCTGGCCTGATCACGTTGGAAGCCACTTGCGTCAATCGACGCCGTTCCCGAGAGCCCCGCCTGCTCCGCGCTTCGGCGGAGCAGGCGGCGCAACTCCTGCATCGGAAATTCAGCGTCCCACTTGCTAAACGACGTGTAGTCCGGTGACTTCTCGATACCCAGTACGTCAAGAATACCGGGCATCTCGTTGAGATAGTCTTCGAGTTTCCGGAGCGGTTTGTCGATCTCCTCTCTGAGCAGGAGAAGCGCGATCTTTGTCGACTTGTCGTACCCGTCGTCGCTGTCGGCGACGGCGGGTACGTCTGGCTCCGCTACGTGGGTCGTGGCGAACTCCTGAAACGTTCGTGCAAGGTTTTTGAGACGCCCCATATCGCCAGACGGCGTCCAAATCCCCTGAAATCAACGATACAATCCGCAGAAGGAAGGGCCGTTCAACGGAGCA
>NZ_JAAVUO010000105.1:0-1141 GCF_012163165.1 Natronococcus sp. JC468 | reverse complement strand
GCTGCTGGTGTTTGGACACATCTTCAGCAAGCAGACGTCTCAACTAACCAGCTTTGTGAAGTACTGAATCTCTGTTTGACCTGTACGTACTGTCTGTCAGGTAGTCAAAGGGGAGTATAGGAAGTGTTCTATGACCCTCTCTTTTGTGATCGAAGCTACTGTCCCGGAAAGGGGGGTTTCCGGGACACCTGATTTTCCCCTCTCGTAGCCTTCATTGTATACACTTATGTAGGGTTAAACCAGGAATGCCAGAAACTACCGTCTCGGTCACCAAGTCAATGACGACTAACCCCGACGGCGACGACTACCATCGGAAACAGTACCGAACTACGATCCCGAAAGACCTCGCCGAGTTCTTCGACATGGATCGAGAGACTACCCTCGAGTGGTCCATCGGCGGCGCGAGTAACAAACTGGAGATCACCATTCACGACAACGGCGAGGAGTAGTCCATGATCAGGAACAGCGAAGGCGTCACCGACCCTGGCGATCTCCCTGAATCTGACTGGGTCGACGCGCCTACGATCGGCTACGTGCGGCTCTCACAAGAGTCTGACCGCTCGATTGCGGCTCAGAAGCGAGACATTCGAGACTACGTAGTGAAAGGCACGGTCAGGTGGTGAGTGGTAGGTGGTGGGTTGACCGTGCCAACTGTAGTTGTCAGCTATTATAGCTTCTTTCTACGGCTTGATGGGATACACACTCATGCATGCGTTTTGGTAATTCCTCTATGCTATATGTGACCAAAACGCTTTTTTGAGACTACTTTCACAATTCATATGCGAGGACGAAGTCCTCGCCACTCGAGATCTCGCCTTGGATACATAGTATCCAGAAGAGGCAGATCAAAATCAAAGCCATCTGGGAACACCCCACACCCCACCGTCTCTTGGAAATCTTCCCCCGGTTTCCACATTTCGTACTGAGCGACGAGCGTAACCGACTCCTCGAGGTCGCCTGCGAGATCATAGCCGACAGCCCCGACGACGACCCACCACGCGGGACGTAATCAACGCGACGCTCACGTCTCGTCGCCGGTGTTCTCCCGAGACCGACGGGGTTGCATGGGATCTGACTTTATGAGAATCCTGTTTAAGCCCCAAGTCGGTGAACGAATGCGCTGGGGTTGAAGGAGACCGTC
>NZ_JAAVUO010000104.1:0-1178 GCF_012163165.1 Natronococcus sp. JC468 | reverse complement strand
CTCGAGGAGGTCGCCGCCCTCGCCGACGACCTCGACGGCCGCGTCGTCGTCACCGCCGACCACGGCGAGGCCTTCGGCGAGCACGGCGTCTGGGAACACCACATCGAAACCCACATCCCACCTCTCGTCGAGGTCCCCTGGCTCGAACTCGAGTAACCCCTGCCAGTCCCATGAAAATCAGCCACTACCTCGAACTCGGGGACCACGTCACCGGTGGCATCCGCGAGTCCGTCGTCCACCAGCGTAAAATCCTCGACCGACTCGAGATCCCCTACACCACCGAGCCCACACTCGAGGCCGACCTCCTCCACTGCAACCTCATGGGTCCGCGCTCGGTCTGGTACGCCGCCCGCGCCCGCTCGCGGGGGATTCCCGTTCTCGCCCACGCCCACGTCACCGCCGAGGACTTCGGTGACAGCTTCCGCTTTACCAACGCCCTCGCCAAACCGCTCAAACCGTACCTCGAGCGGGCCTACGGCCTCGCCGACGCGCTCGTCTGTCCCTCCCAGTACAACCAGAACCTGATCCAGACCTACACGGACACGCCCACGACGGTCGTCTCCAACGGCGTCGACCGCCAGAAACTCGAGGGCTTTCGCGACCTCGAGACGCAGTATCGCGAGCGATACGACCTCGAACCGCCCGTCGTCTTCCTCGTCGGCCACGTCATCAAGCGCAAGGGCCTCGAGACGTTCGTCGAACTCGCCCGCCGCCTGCCCGAGTTCGACTTCGCGTGGTTCGGCCCGCTGGACCGCTCGCTGAAGGGCCGCGAGACCACCCGCCTGATCGAGACCGCTCCCGACAACTGCACGTTTACCGGCTACGTCGAGGACATCCGCGGCGCCTACGCCGCCGGCGACGTCTTCTGTTTCCCCACCCACGAGGAAAACGAGGGCATCGCCCTCCTCGAGGCGATGGCCGCCGGCAAGCCCGTCCTCGTCCGCGACATCGAGACCTTCGCCTGGCTCGAGGACGGCCAGGACTGTCTCAAAGTCGACGCCGACGACGACGAGACGGCCCTCGAGGAGTTCGTCGACGCCCTCGAGGCCCTGGAGGATCCCGCCCTCCGGAACCGACTCGGATCGAACGCGGCCCAGCGCAGCGAGGCGTTCTCGCTCGAGACGGTCGCGAACCAGTATCGGCGGCTGTACGAGGAGCTGATCTGAATGCGCATCGGA
>NZ_JAAVUO010000103.1:0-1230 GCF_012163165.1 Natronococcus sp. JC468 | reverse complement strand
ATCAGTACCTCACAAAGTATCCTCAGTTAGCTGTTTCTGAAGCCTGAGTTCTGTGTTGAAGCAGTTGTACTGACAGTCTCGACGAAAGAATCATAGAGAGATCGGCAGAGAGCTGTCGCTGTCGGCGGCGATCAGCCGCCGACGCGACAGTGTTGCCACTCACAAGGCGGCGTCCTCGGTCGGTGTTATCGGTGAAACCGGTCGTCAGGTGGCCGGTTCGCGGGGACGGCCCGACGCACCGCGAGGGCCGTCCACGCGGCTCGCCGAATCATATTGACGAACTCCTTGTACGGCCACCACCAGAGGCGACGCCCGCCTCGGCGGGGCGTCGCCGCGTATTCGTAGTGCAGATACCGCCAGACGTTCTGCAACAGCAGACTCACCACGACGTACAGCAGCCGTACCGTTGGATCTCGTGTTGTTGTCGTCGCTATCGCCTGCTCGGACAAGCGATAGCTCGACTCGATACCGAAGCGTTTCGAGTAGTGGTATCGAGCATCGCGTGGTGTCTCGATGAACGGCGCGTCAGCGGCGTAGCCGTGACGCGCCACACCGTTCTCGTCGTACCGTCCATTCTGGTACGTACAGTCGATGTAGACGGGAAACTCGACGGTCCAGCTGTGACCGTCGAGTTTCCCTGTCAGGTCGTGTTGAATGACGCGACTCCACCCTTCCGAGAGTTCCTGCTGAATCTTCTCACCCCACCGGATGATCGGGATAACATAGGCGTAGTTGTGCGCCTGTAACAGCGTGAGACACTTGCTGTCGTAGAAGCCACGATCAAGGTAGACGGCCTTGACCTCGGTGTCAAGGCCGTCAAGTACTCCAAGAAACTCAGCGAGGACGCTGCTGGCGGTGTCGCCGTCTTCGAGACGGCGCACCGCCAGCGTGTAGCGCTTGTTGCTTACGCGTGCGTAGAGTGTTGCGTAGGCGTGGAACGCGGTTGTTCCCCGCTTCGCTTCCGAGTGATAGAGGCCGTCTGTGTCGTCTTCTTCACCGTAGTAGGGCCGCAGGTGGAGGTCGGCACAGACCTCCACCTGCTCGGGGAGCAATTCGACGATATCCTGGCGAAGGAGCGTGTTAGCGACTCGTTCGAGCCGTTCCGGCTCGAACTTCGTCTGCAAATGGTAGTGGATCGTGTTCGCTGCCGGTGAGTTCTTGCTGGAGCCACACAGTGTCGAGACCGAGGTCCCGTCGGCGCACGCGCCGACGAGGACCTCGTAGATGTCC
>NZ_JAAVUO010000102.1:0-1234 GCF_012163165.1 Natronococcus sp. JC468 | reverse complement strand
GTTACCCACTGATCACTCACTGGCAGTTGACCGAATCGTTCAACTACTCTTCGCCGCTAATCCGGTATCGCCTCTTCAGCACTTGTGGGAACGCCCTCAGGAACCGAGCAGTCTGGCTCGGTAGTAGCGTCACTGGTACCCATTTCACCACGTGTCCCTCCACTGGAGTTGCCCCCTTCGGAGTCGAGACGGTTGCCGTTGTGATCGAGCCGAGTCTCTGAATCCACTCCGGAGGCGAAGTGTGACGCTTCGATCGTTACCGTCTCCGGTGGCCAGACGGAGCGATCTGCCCCCACCATCTGGCCACTGGTAACCGTATCAGAGTTAGTCGCGTCGTTGTACCCGACGCAGTTACGGCTCGCATCACTGGAGCCAGCACACCGGGAGGTGGTAACACTGTCGTTTTTCCCATAACTAGTCTCGAGCGTGGCCGATTCATCACTCGTAGTAGTGGAATAGTCGAAACCGCCGTTCGGCCAGCCCTGGACGTTACAGTGGCGGAAGGTGACGTTACTGGCGGCCTCGGGATGATAGGCGATCGCAGCAGGACCGTTATCGGAGCCGCCACTTCCCGTAGCACCGTCCCCGAGATAGAGACATTCGGCAAGCACTGTACCGTGGGCTGCCGAAATCGAGAGTGGAGCATCGACGCCGTGGTACAGGCCTTTGAATCCCACGTTTCGGATCGTTGTGTTCCCGCCGTCGACCAGCAGTGTGATTGGGTCCTCTGTCGTGAGATCGATAAGCGTGTTCTCAAATGACTCCCCCTGGCTGATCCGGATCGTTTGTCCGTGCGCTCTGATGACCTCGTAGTCAGCCGCCGCGACGGTTCCCATCATCGTCTGACCTGCCTTGGTCGCGCTGCCGACCATCGTCCCCAATCTGGCAGCGGCACCCCCAACGATCGATCGCAGGTACGATCGGCGCGTTATTCCACCGTTCTGCCTGGTGGTCGACGACTCAGTGTGGTCGGGAGAGTTGGTTTGCTGGGCCATGCGTTCAGCCAGCGAAACCCGGGACTTGTAACCTTTTTCGTGATTTTAGCCACATATCCAGACAGACAGTCATTTAGTGACGCTATCGTTCCACAAGTTATCGTGTACTGTCCAACAGTGTAAACTGTTCCAGATGACGAATTCGCTGTCGAACAATCCTCTCGCGTCGCAACGTACCTATCTGTATCGTTCTTCCTGGTTCGACGCACGCCCAAAAATGAGAGTCTGTTCGGCGGACT
>NZ_JAAVUO010000101.1:0-1263 GCF_012163165.1 Natronococcus sp. JC468 | reverse complement strand
GGTAGTTCCCATCGTTGCTGATTGCTGACTCGATTTCTGGAGCAAAGCGAACAAGATCAGAGCACCGAATTCATCGATTCGAACAAAGACGGCGGTCTCACAAATGTGAGAGCGCCGTCTCCTGAAAGAGGATCTACAGCAGTCGCTCTTTCCAGGACTGGCGCTGGACGCGGGCGGGCTCAGCCCGCGTCCAGCTGGCCGTAGGTTGCTGGGATGCCGACACCATTGGTCGGTGCTTCCCACTTCCGACACAACGTGTCGTCAAGAGCGTGGTCGAGCCACTCACGGAAGACTTCAAAACGAAACCAAACAGGCAGTGCTCGCCCGCCGCGCCGCGGCGTGGCGAGCACACCCCAGCGAACGATGAGCCAGAGGTTCCGTACCAAGAAACTCACGAGAACGAACAACAACCGAACGACTGGATCAGTTGTACTTGTCCGCGCACGCGCTTCGCGCATTGTCCTGAACGCGGTCTCAATGGCTGAGCGTTTCTGGTAGAGGGCTTCGACCTCCTTCGGCGTGCGATCGGCCAGATCGCACGCCACGTACGCTCGGACGAGCAAGCCGTGTTTGCCTCGGTTGCCCTGCTGGTAAGAGACACAGACCGCGAGCGGGAAGCGCAGTTCCCGCTCGCTTCCCTCGTACATCACGTACTCCGTCCAGTAGGAAACCGTCGTGTCCAGTTTTTCGGCCATCTGCTTCCCACGGCGGATGATTGGGAGAGCGACTGCTGCTGCAGCATCCAGTCGCTTGATCGACGCACCGTCGTAGAATCCACGGTCGGCGAGGAGGCCAGCGACTTCAAACGGAAGGGCCGCGACGTGGTCGAGCAATCGCTCGACCGCGTCGCTCTTTGGTTCGTCACTTCGAACGGGTGTGACTGCGACGACGAGAGGTTTGGCCTGACAGAGGACGAATCCAGCAAGGTAGCGATGGCACTGAGAGGTGCCATCGCGAGGCTTCGTGTGACAGAGTTCTCCATCATCAGCGTGTGGGCAGCCGTGATAATGGATATCGACAAAGTCGAGGCAGATGATCCTCGGCCCGGTGCCGAGGATCATCGCCGCCTGCTGGCAGAGAAGACGATTGGCGGTAGCTTCGAGTTCGGCAGCTGGAACGGTGTGAAGCTGGGCAAGCGTATAGTCATCGGAGTATGCTTTACGAGTGGTGTCAGTGACAGCCTTGATCGACTTCTGATCGACAGCAGCCTGGAGGAGCGTCTGTCGGATGATCCCGGAGTCGAAGCCGCAGCCTTCGACTCCG
>NZ_JAAVUO010000100.1:0-1275 GCF_012163165.1 Natronococcus sp. JC468 | reverse complement strand
GCGATACCGGATTAGCGGCGAAGAGTAGTTGAACGATTCGGTCAACTGCCAGTGAGTGATCAGTGGGTAACTGCTCAGACTCGAGCGTTCCCAGAGCGTAGCGGAATTCATCCGGCCGGAATTTTCGGCCTTCATACTCCGGAAGTAGGGTTTCTGCTGCTCGTCCCGCGGGTTTGTCCGTCGTCAAGAGTACGATTTGCTCAGCGTCGCCAGTTTCGAGAAGTTGTGCTGCAAGACCGACGAGAGCAGTGTCTGCTTTTTCGATGTGGTCCTCCGACCGATCTGTGTCGTTTACGATATTCCGTCGAGTGGCATCCATGAGCCCCGAGACGATAGAATTCGGATACTTGAGTTCGTCAGCCACGACAATCCAGCCTTCGTCGATCCCCTCTTGCCAGGGAATTGCACTTGACGGATAGGGCTCATCGCCGGGTTCGCCGCCTAATTCGAGATACACACGCCTTAGGGATCAGCAGTGAGACATCTGCTTCGGACGGCGCGACGAAGTTGCTGATACTTTTCAGCGTTAGGTCCACCGCATCGGACAAAGACACCCGTATCTGCAATGTACTGCGCCCTCATTCGTCGTTTCGGTGTCGGAGAACAACCGGCTCGAGTGCCTGTAGAATAATCTCGGCTTCGAGCGGAGAGAGGTCGAGTTCATGCGCCATGATCTGATGGTTGCCGTCGCCAGTGGTTCGCTTGGTCGCGAACTCGTCCCAGCGTTTGGTGACGAGTATCGCTCGGTAGGTGTTTTGTTCGCCCCGTTCGTCGACGAAGCGTTGTTTGACTTTGTGCTGGCGGCAGTTCGCGAAGAAATCGAGCGGGCTCGTCGATGGTTCGACGTCGCCGGGTAGCAGTGTTGTCCTCTCACTCTCGTTTTCATCGATGATAGCTTCGACCTGGCAGGCTTTCGCGCTGGCAGAGCGGGCGATTTCCTTTGCCTCTTCGGCCACCGACTGTGCCTCGTTAGAGTTCTGTAGGCGTGCTGAAGACAGAGCGCGAATGTGGTGCGGGCTAATAATCGATTTGCGAAGTGTTCGCTCAGTACTGAGAGACACCTATCATTCACCGATCCGCACCGTCAGGCTATCGATAATGTACCCGATAGTATCATTACGGTATTATATCCGGAGTTGTCGTGCGTCGGTGTGAGTCGGTTGAAACAGTTCCGCTGTCACGACTCGAAAGTGATATCAATATGAGGGCTTTGTTGAATCGCTGTAAGGCGGTGGATTTCACTGTTTGACGGCACGTTTGATGTTGTAGACGACA
>NZ_JAAVUO010000010.1:113607-118487 GCF_012163165.1 Natronococcus sp. JC468 | reverse complement strand
AATTCGGTGCTCTGATCTTGTTCGCTTTGCTCCAGAAATCGAGTCAGCAATCAGCAACGATGGGAACTACCAAATATATGTGAATTGAGTGAATGCACGTGTAGCTGACGGGACAAATTCATCAGATATTTTCGAATCGAGACTATCCAGTAATTCGTCCCGTCGCTGTTTCGTGGGTATTGGGAGTGCACCCTCCGCGTCATCTTCGAAAGAGTCTGCTCTGGCAAAAAATAGAGCGTCTGATGTGAGTATTGAAATTAACTGTGGAAGGGAGGTATATCGCCAGATCTTCCGCTCTTCTGGTGGCGTGTTAATTCGAGGATGTGATGCCACATGCATTATTAGACATACCTTCTTCCTTCTACGAATAGTTTATGTGAGTTATCTATCAGAGTCCTACGGCTATAGAGGGTACTTATCTACTTGTGACATATATAATCAACATTCCTTATTATAGATTTTCACTCGATAGTATTGATTTTCATCGATTCCTGCCATAGTGGTTGTAAAAAAGAGTATCAAAAGAGCAATTTTATAACTAAAGAGTGGCAGGGAACTACGCTCAATGAAAGGTATTCAACCTGGTTCTATAGCAATTGTTGTGCAGAACATATTATATATTGTGGAGCATGGTTGGCTTAGAATCAGCGTTGGCCTCTACTGGACTCAAGATACTCGATAAGGAGTTGGTTCAGCGGTTGGATCAGAGAGGAAATGATATTAGAAACCGATTGGGCCGAGATGGTGGATAATGCTTAAATCGACTGGCGGTATCAGTCCACCGGTGTATTTAAACTCCTTATGACAGATTTGCTACCCAATAACCAGCTAGTTTTGCGTCTATAAGGACAGGGAGTGGTACTCGTAAATCGATGGCCTCGGCACTCATAGGGCTCGTCACGACCGGGTGCCGAGTCCGGCTCGGAGCGAGTGGGTCGTCATCGGCCGTGCGAGTCTACGCTCGAGAGCCAGAAGACGGTTTGGATCCTACCGAACGGTCCTCACTCGGCGCTCGAGCCGTCCGCGAAGGCGGTGTTCCACTCGTCGATGAGGTTCTGCAGGCGGTCGGTGCGGCCGTTCGAGAACGTCGCCGGGGCGCGTTCGGTGGCCGTCGGTCGGGTCGTTCGGGTCGTCGGCTGGCTGGGCGTCGGTTCGGTCGGGGTGGTGTGGGGTCGGGTGCTCATTGTCGGTCGGAAGGTCGCGTCGTCGGCGGACGGTGCTGTCGTCGGAGAATCAGGCGAGCGTGCGTACGGGTACGACCGACATCTGTACACCACCCTACTGCACGAACCATAATAAATGTTCATGACCTACCGAATATCGCCGCGGTCGCCTGTCGGCACCTGCCCGCCCGAAGATTATACTCGAGGCCAGCGGACTCGAGCCCACGGATGTCTCTCCCGGTGCCGGACGTCAGCGTCGTCGTCCCCGCCAGAAACGAGGCCGACTACCTCCCCGACTGCCTCGAGAGCATCGCGGCCCTCGAGACCGACTACGTCTCCGAGGTGATCGTCGTCGACGGCGCCTCGAGCGACGGGACCGCCGATATCGCCCGGGCACACGGCGCAACCGTCCTCGAGGGGACGGGCTCGAGCATCGCCGCGGGCCGAAACCTGGGTGGCGAGGCGGCCGCGGGCGAGTGGCTGGCCTTTATCGATGCCGACACGCGCGTTCGCCCGAACTACCTGACCGAGATGCTCGGGTTCGTCGAGCGCGAGAACCTCGCGGCCGCCAGCTCGGCCTGTCGGATGACCGGGCCCCTGCGGGCGAAGCTGATGGAGGCGACGATCAACCACGCCTTCCCGCGCCTCGAACGCCCCGTTCTCCCCGGGTTCAACTTCTTCGTCCACCGGCGGGCCTTCCTCGAGACCGGGGGGTTCCCCGAGGTGCCCAACGAGGACACCGCGTTCAGCCGACGGCTCGGCCGCCAGTTTCCCACGGGCTACCACGACGCGGTGCTCGTCGAGAGCTCCGGCCGGCGGATCGCCGACAGCGGGCTGACGGGGACGCTGTTTCACTACGTCTCCCTCGACGCGGGTCGGCTCCGGGCGTCAGTCTGAGACGGATTGCCGTACCGATGTCCCGGCGCAACCGCGACCCGGGCGGCGGTTGCGCTGGAACTGACGGACAGGAAACCGGACGCGTCGGCAGTCGCGGGGCGGCCGCTTTTGCGGGCCCGGCCCCCATCTCCGGCCGTGACGACGGTTCCACCAGAAGCCGAACGACTGCTCGAGAACGAACCGGTGATGGCTCACTTCGGCACCTGCGTCGACGGGCGCCCCCACGTCGCGCCCGTCTGGTTCCGCTACGAGGACGACACCGTCGAGGTCGTCACAACGGGGCGCAAACTCGAGAACGTCCGCGAGAACCCGAAGGTGTCGCTGTCGATCCAGAACGACGACGACGGCCGCACGCGGTGGACGGTGACGCTGCTGGGCACTGCGACAGTAGTGGAGGACGAGGCCGAGACCGACGCGGCCAGACGCCGGATCAACGAGAAGTACGGCGCGCCCAGCGACGCCTACGAGGAGAACCGGCTCGTTCGGATCGACGTCGGCACGGCGAGCTACCGAACCTACTGAGCGCCGGTCGACGGTCAGCCCTGCTCGGGCGACGGCTCTCGGAGTCCCGGATGGGTCTCGAGCTCCCGGACGTGGCGCATCGTGGCTCGGAGGTCCGGTGGCGCGCCCGGCGCCGCGCGGTCGTCGGCCGCGGACTCCCCGTCGAGTTCCTCGAGCGACTTCGGGAACCGCCGCAGGTCCTTGTGGATCGCGAGCCCGGCGTAGGCGCCGTCACCGATCGCGATCGGCGTCTGGTTCTGCCCGTGGGTGACGTCGCCGACCGCGTAGGCGCCGTCGACGCTCGTCTCCCTGCTCTCGTCGACGTCGATCGCGCCGTCGTCGGCGAGCGCACAGCCCAGCTCGGCGGCGAGATCGGCGTTGTACGCCGTCCCGTACATCGCGAACCCGCCGAGGTAGTCCCGTTCGGTGCCGTCCGAGAACGCGAGCCCGCCGAACCCCGGCGGTTCGTCCGGATCCGAGCTCCCCTCGTAGGCTTCGGTGACGGCGGCGTCGATTCGCTCGAGGGGGTGTGCGCGCAGCTGCTCGTCGGTTTCGTCGCTCCACTCGGGCTCCCGACCGTCCAGCAGGAGGTCGACGTCGGCAGTGAAGTTGAGCATCGTCATCGCGACGTGGGCTGCGCTCTCCGTATGGCCGAGGACGAAGACCGGCCCGTCACCGAGCGCGTACGCGTCGCAGTGCAGACAGTAGTGCAGCCCCCGACCGGTGAACCGCTCGAGTTCCGGCACCTCCGGACTCCGGTCGCGAAACCCGGTCGCGAAGACGATCCTGTCGGCGTCGACGGTCGCGTGGGCCGCCTCGAGCCGAAATCGGGGCTCCTCGTCGCCGATCTCGGTGACGGCCTCGACGGTGTCCGGGTAGAACTCGCCGCCGTAGTGTTCCAGCTGGGCGACCGCGTGGGCCGCCAGCTCGCTGCCGGAGACGGTCTCGGAAACGCCCAGCAGGTTGTGGACGTGGGTGACCGCCGCGTGACGACCGCCTTCCTTCTCGAAGACGGCGGTGCGGTGCCCGAGCCGGGTCGCGTACAGCGCCGTCGTCGGCGGCGGTCCCGCCGGCCTGACGACGGCGACCTCGTAGGAGGGGATCGAGTCGCGCATCGGGCGACCCTCCGCTCCCGACCGTGTTGACGGTGTGGCCCGCACGTGCGCGCGACCCCTGCCGATCGACGACTACTCGAGGCGTTCCCGCGCGGCGGCGACCACCAGCGGGAGCGTGATCGTCGCGTCAGCGTACACCGAGACATTCTCGGCGTCCTTCTCGAGTTTCCCCCACGAGCGGGCCTCCTCGAGGGTCGCCCCCGAGAGCCCCCCCGTCTGCTTGGGATCCATGGTCAGTTGCACCGCGTAGTCGTAGGCGCTGGGCGCGACCAGCATCGTCTGGAGGGTGAAGTTCTTCGGGACGCCGCCGCCGACGACGAAGGCGCCGGCCTCCTCGGCCTCGAACGCGAGGTCGGTCAGGTCGGTCATGTCGGCCAGCGCGTCGAGCGAGAACGGCGAGGTCTGGGAGTACATCCAGGCCTGCAGCCCGAGGACGGAGTCCTGGACCGCGGGACAGTAGATCGGGACGTCGTTCTCGTATGCCGCCGCGGCGATGCCGGGGCCCTCCTCGACGCCCTCGCGTTCGTTGACCGCGGCGTTGGCCCGTCCCAACTCTTCGGTGAGTCGCCGAATCGAGACGACGCCGTCCTCCTCGAGCACCGGAAAGACCTCCTCGCGGAGGTGCGATTCGAACGTCGCGAAGTACTCCTGGGGGAGGTAGACGTTGTAGATCCGATCCACCCCCTCGTCGCGGAGGGTCTCGTCGTGTTCGCGCTCCGTTTTCCCCTCCGCTTGTACGCAGCCGTGGTGGTGTTTCCCGCCGATGGCCTCGATTGAGTCGTGGGTGAGGTTCGCCCCGGTCGTGATCAAGGCGTCGACGTAGCCGTCCCGGATCAGGTCGGCGACGATCCGGCGCATTCCCGTCGGCACCATCGCGCCCGCCAGGCCGAAGAAGACGGTCACGTCGTCGTCGAACATCGCCTCGGTGACGTCGACGGCCTCGTGAAGGTTCGCCGCGCCGACGCCCGCGTTACCGTACTCGTCGGCGAGTTCGCCGACGGTCATCCCCGCGCGAGCCTCGGCGTGGCCCACTGGATCGTGCTCGAACGTCTCCCGCTCGGGCTCGTCGTGTGCGTCCTCGCCGCTGTCGTGCTCGTCGGTCATGTCCTCGGGTCGGCGGTCCAGCGCTTTCAACGCCGCGGTCTCGCCGGTCCCCCTAGCCCCCGCGCCCCGGCCCCGGCCGCGGCCGCGGGGGCGGGGGCTG
>NZ_JAAVUO010000010.1:0-113597 GCF_012163165.1 Natronococcus sp. JC468 | reverse complement strand
TCGCCGGCGCCGGTTCACTCCCCGGTTCGTCGGTCGTCGACGAACGTTGCCGGCGGCTCGACGACCTCCCCGCTGTCGGCCGAAACCGACCGCGGGCACGCCACGTCAGCGGCGCTGGTCCGCTCGACGAGCAGGTCCCCCTCCCGGAAGAGCTGGACGGCGACCGGGCCGTCCGGGGCGTCGACGGCGAAGCAGGTCGTCTCCCCCGCGGGTACCGTCAGCGACTCGAGCTCGGCGGCGTCGGGCTCTCCCCCGCGCGGTTCGCGTTCCTCCTCCCCGTCGGAATCGTCCGTCGAGTCCGCGCCGTCCGCGCCGTCGCCGACGAGGACCTCGCCGAAGGCCGTCTCCTGGCAGTCGTCGAACTCGGGGTTCGAGGCCGCGAGGTCGCCGGCGCCCGGGACGACGGGGCCGTCCCGGAACGCTTCTGCGGTGCCGACGATCGCGTCGTCGGGAACCGACTCGAGTTCGCGGACGTCGAACGTGCGAACCCCGTCGACACCGCCGACCGGTTCGATGACGTTGCCGATCTCGCCGCCCGAGAGGAACGTTGCCTCGAGGATCACGTCCTCGAACTCGCCGACGACCCGCACCGTTTGACAGTCGACGAACTCGATGCGCTCTGCGGGCGGGGCGACGGCTCGCCACTCGAGGGAAACCGGACGAGAACCGTCGTTGCTCGCACAGAAGACTGCCGTTCCGTCGTCGACGCAGGCGGGGACGAGCCGGACGTCGACGGCTCCGGACTCCGGGTCCGTACACGCCGGTTCGTCGTCGCCGCCGTCGGGTACCGCGGCGTTCGGTCGTCCGCCGCCGGCGACCGAGCCCGATGCGCCGCCGATCACCGTCGCGGTAACGGTGACCGTCCGCAACCACTCTCGTCTGGAAGGGATCTCTCGTGTCATACCTATCTCCCCGGGAACGACCCCGAGATTGCGAGTAGGTTCCCGCGCGACGACCATTGTTATCGGCAGGCTGCAGGCGGGTTCACGGGGGCCAACAGCGCGCCGGGGCGAGACGGGGGCGGAGGGTTCGGCGGCGCGGTCGCGAACGATCCCGCGGATACGAGACCGCGACCGACGGCGCGGTCGAACGCGCTACGCGGACGCCCGCTCCGTCCGATCCGTTCAGTACGACGACGTTACGCGCCCGCTCGACGGTGTACGCGTCCCCATCCGCCGTCAACGAGGGCCTACAGCCCCGTCGGCGCCTCGAGGTAGGTCGTCTCGAGGCCCCACTCCTCGACGAGCGCTTGGAGGGCGCGGACGCCGAACGTCTCGGTGGCGTAGTGGCCCGCCAGCGCGACGTGGATTCCCGCCTCCTTCGCCTCGTGGTAGACCTGCTGTTTGCCCTCGCCCGTGACGAGCGCGTCCGCGCCGACTGCGACCGCCTCCTCGAGCCAGTCGACGCCGCTGCCGGTGACGATCGCGACGTCCTCGATCTCGTCGGGGCCGAACTCGAGGAGCCGAACGGGGCGGCCGTCGGTCTCGAGTTCGGCCTCGAGTCGCGCCGCGAGGTCGTCGGGCGCGTAGGCGTCCGAGGCGGTGCCGCGCTGGCCGATGTGTTCGGGTCCGAGTTCGCCGAACGGCTCCCGTTGCTCGAGCTCGAGGACGTCGGCGACGCCTGCGGCGTTGCCGAGCTCCCGGTGGCCGTCGAGCGGGAGGTGGGAGACGTACAGCGCGAGGTCGTGCTCGAACAGGGGCTCGAGGCGGTCGTAGGTCCGCCCCGTCACCCGATCGAACCCGCCCCAGGAGAGCCCGTGGTGGACGACGAGCGCGTCCGCGTCGGCCGCGGCCGCGCGCTCGATCGTGTCGACGGCGCCGTCGACGGCGAACGCCACGCGCTCGACGGACCCCTCGTCGGGACCCACCTGCAGCCCGTTCGCGCTGGCGTCGACGTCGGCGTAGTCGTCGGTTCGCAGTCGGTCGTCGAGTCGGTCCGTAAACGTCGAGAGCTCGAGGGACATGGCCGATCGTTGCGCCGCCGTCGGCTTGTAAGCTTCCGATCGAGGGCGCGGCGAGGGGAGCCCGCCCTCACAGCAGGTAAAACAGCGGGAAGAGCAACACCCAGACGATGTCGACGAAGTGCCAGTAGAGCCCGAAGAACTCCACCGGACGGTGGTCCTCGAGGTAGGCGTCGATCGACCAGACGCGGTAGAGCATGAAGACTGCGATCAACAGCCCGAAGATGACGTGCAGCGCGTGCATCCCCGTCGTCACGTAGTAGATCGAGTACTCGAGGCCGTACCACCAGTACTCGCCGTCGGCGAACTTCACGCTGTACTCGTAGCCCTTGACGCCCATGAACGCCAGCCCGAGCAGAAGCGTCGCGCCGAGCGACGCGAGCAGCCCCCGCTTGTTCCGCCGTTCGGCCATCGCGAGCGCGAGGACGACGGTGAAACTCGAGGTGATCAGGATGTACGTGTTCAGCAGGCCGGGCCAGGTGGCGAACGGGACGGTCGTCCAGTTATTCCAGCCCGCGTGGATACGCATGAAGACGTACGCGCCGATGATCCCTCCGAAAAGGACGACGTCGGAGGCGAGGAATACCCAGACGCCGAACTTCGTGGTGCCGACCCCGTCGAACGGCCACCGCTCGGCGATGGCCATCTCGGGGACGACGAACCGCTCGCGGCCGAGCTCGAACAGCGCGTACCCCGCGATCGCCGCACCCAGAACGGTGAGAATCGGATAGACGACGGTCGGCTCGGCGGCGGTACCGGTGAGGTTCTCCGGGGCGACGCCGGTTCCCTGCGCGAACTCGATCATGTACGGCGTCACTCCCGAAAGCCCGAGGAAGAAGACGCCGATCCCGGCGCCGACGCCCAGCGGCCAGATGCTCGCGTGGTCGGCGTGTGCGTCCTCGGCGGCGACCGCGGAGGAGGGCCCCTCGTGGGCGACGCCACCGTCGGCCGCGGCCGAGGAGTCGTCGACGAACTCGAGGCGGCCGCTGGCGTAGGAGGGGCGGCCGTCCCAGTTTTCGAGCGGCGGCGGGGAGGGGATCGCCCACTCGGCCGTGCGGGAGAACTCCCAGGGGTTTTCGGGCGCTCGCGGGCCCGCGACGAGACTGTGGGCTAACGTCGCGAACAGGATCAGAAACGACGCCCCGAAGACGAACGCGCCGACCGTCGAGAGCTGGTGGTAGATCTGCAGGTTCTCGCCGAAGTGGAAGACCCGCCGCGGGGTCTCCCAGGCCAGAAACTGCGGGAAGTACAGCAGGTTGAACCCGACGAAGTACACGGCGAAGCTGAGCTTGCCCAGCGTCTCCGAGTACATCTTTCCGGAGATCTTCGGCCACCAGTAGTACAGTCCGCCGACCAGCGCCGTCACGCCCGAGACCATCACGTAGTGGAAGTGCGCGACGACCCAGTAGGTTCCCCGGAACTCGTAGTCCAGCACGACGGCCCCGAGGAAGACCCCCGTGATCCCGCCCAGGATAAAGAGGACGAGCGCGCCCAGCGCGAAGAGAAACGGCGTGGTAAACCGCACCCGCCCCTTGACCATCGTGTAGATCAACGCGAAGACGATCAGGTCGAAGGGCAGCGAGATCCCGATGGTCGTCGCCATGAACAGGGTCTTGACCTCGAGGTTGATGGTGGTCAGGAACATGTGGTGCATCCAGACGAGAAACGACTGCACCGCGACAAGCACCATCGCGATGATGACCCACTTCCGGCCGACGAGCCGTCTCCCGGTGAACGTCTGGAACGCCTCGAGCATGATCCCCAGCGCCGGGAAGAAGACGATGTACACCTCCGGGTGACCGAAGTACCAGAACAGATGGGCCCACAGCAGACTCGATCCCTGATCGGTCGCGAAGTACTGCGTCAGGAACACGCGGTCGGCAGCCTGCAACAGCAGCGCGGCCAGCAGCGCCGCGAACGCGAACAGCATCATCCAGACGGTCAACAGCCACGACCAGGTGAACATCGGCATGTTCCACAGGCCGAGCCCCTCCGCGCGTGAGCGGTGGATCGTCGTGATGAAGTTGACCGAACCGAGCGTGATCGAGAAGACGAACAGGATCAGCGCGAGCAACGCACCATTGCTGCCGGTGGTCGCCTCGAGAGCGGGCGTGTACATCGGAACGTTCAGCGGAGCGTACATCGTCCAGCCGCCCTCCCAGGAGCCGCCCTGGAAGAACGAGAGCGCGAACAGGATCCCCGAGAACAGGTAGAACCAGTAGCTCAGCGCGTTCAGCCGCGGAAAGGCGAGATCTTTCGCCCCGATCTGGAGGGGGACGAAGTAGTTCGCGAACCCGGACGCGATCGGCGAGAGGAACCAGAACACCATCAGCAGGCCGTGGGTCGACACCGCCTGGTTGAACTGGCTGTTCGTGAGCAGCCCGGTTCCGCCGCTCTGCCAGAGGTGGGCCCGGAACAACAGCGCCATCACGCCGCCCATCACCAGGAAGAACAGGGCCGTCACCAGGTAGAGAACGCCGACGTCCTTGTGGTTGGTCGTTACCAGCCAGCGCTTGACGCTCGTCTTCGGCGGCAGATCGCTCACCGACCGTCACCCCCGAGCGGACCGCGCCGGTCGCGGGGCGGTAGCGGCGGTCGAAACTCGAGCGAGACCGCCCTCGCCTGAGCCCGGTGCGGGCGGGTTTCCCGAGGGTGCGAAGCGAGAACCATAGGCAAGGAAACGCTCTCGACCGTCGCGGGGATGGAGCTATCCGGTGCACTCGCAAGGTCGTTTTTGAACCATCAGGGAGCGAAGCGACCCCGCTCGAGTCGGTCGCGTCGAGACCCGTTGCCGCGTCTCACTCGGCGGGCGGTCGAAAGGCCCTGACCGTGTGGTAGTCCATCGGGGCGGCGGCGTCCTCGAGTTCGACCCACCCGCGGTCGGTGAACACGTGCGCCCAGTCGCGGACGTACAGCCGGACGCCGTCGTCCTCGCGGACCTCGACGACGGATGGCTCGACGGCCGCGTTCGCGTCGGCGTCGACCCCCGCGGCGTCGGTCTCGCCCGTGATCACCAGCCCGCTGGCCAGACGAACCAGTTCGTCGAACACCCACTCGGCGTCGGGGTGGACGTGCTGGAGCGTCTGGACGGAGTAGACGACGTCGAACCGGTCGGTCTCGCGTTCACGGACGAACTCCTCGAGGGCGGCGTGGTGGAACGTCCCCGCCGCGGCGAGGTCGGGATAGTCCCGTTCCATCACCTCGAAGGCCTCGGCGTTGATGTCGACGCCGTGGAGGTCGTCGTACCCGCGGTCGTGGAGGTGCGCGAGGTGGCGCCCGGAGCTACACCCCAGTTCCAGCACGGTCGCGTCGGGACCGACGACGCGGTCGATCAGGGTCCGGAGCAGTTCGCTCGTCTCGTCGGGACCGTAGTGGGCGTAGTACGCCGGGGAGTACGCCCCCGTTCGCTCCGCCCATCGGTCGTGGATATCGTCGGAGTTCATCGTCGTAACGTCGTCCCGGCATCGCGAGAACCGGGGCTACTCGCTCCGGATCCGGAGTCCGCGAGCCGCCGGTTCGGGGCCCGCGGTCGTTCGTTCGGTACCGCCTCCGCCGTTCGCAATCGAGGCTGCGGGTCGATCAGAGCCGCGTGAGGTTTTTCGCGCGCGGACCCTTGTCGGCCTGTTCGATCTCGAACTCGACCTCCTCGCCCTCCTCGAGGTCGGGGCCGCCGACGTCTTCCATGTGGAAGAAGACGTCGTCGTCGCTCTCGTCGGTCTCGATGAAGCCGTACCCGCCAGTGTCGTTGAAGAAGTCGACCGTTCCGGTTGGCATCGACTGCAACTCCGGCGCCCGGCCATATATATTCGAGGGGTACCGCTCGCCCGCTCGCGCGCCGTCTCGAGGGACCGTTTTACGATCCCGCCGTCCGTAGCGGTGAGTGTATGGAACGTGAACACGTGTCGCACGAGGACGGCGTCGTCTACGAGTTCGAATCCGATCTCGAGGCGGTGACGACCGTCGAGCCCGGCGCGAAGCTGACGATCGAGACGAAAGACAGTCTGAACGGAACGATCAGAACGGAAGCCGACGTGATCGAGTCGATCCCCTCGCAGGTCAACGCCGCGACGGGACCGATCGCGGTCGAGGGGGCCGACCCCGGCGACGTCCTCCGGGTCGAGATCGAGGAGATCCGGCTTGCCGAGGAGCAGGGACGGGTGGTGACGATCGGCGGCTTCGGCCTGCTCGACGGCCACGAGGGGATCGATTCGCCCCGGACCCGCCTGCTAGAGGTCGAAGGCGACGCGCTCGCGTTCGGCGACCTCGAGGTCCCCGTCGACCCCGTCATCGGCACGATCGGGGTCGCAACCGAGTCCGACTCCTACACCACGCTGGTCCCCCACGATCACGGCGGCAACCTCGACACGACCGACATGACCGCCGGGTCGGTCGCGTACTTCCCGGTGTTTCAGGAGGGCGCGATGCTCGCGATGGGCGACTGCAAGGCCGCGATGGCCGACGGGGAGATGTGCGGCACCGGCGCGGAGATCGCTACCGAGATCGACGTCACCCTTGAGGTCGTCTCCGATCCCGAACCGGGTCTCGAGCGCCCGCTGGTCGAGACGGCCGACGCCTGGAAGACGATCGCCAGCGCCGAGACCCTCGAGGCGGCCTGCGAGCTCGCCAACCGCGACGCGCTCGAGTTGCTCGCGGCCGAACACGGGTGGGACTCGACCGACGCCTACATGCTCTCGAGCCTGGTCGGCGGCCTCGAGATCAGCCAGGTGGTCGACCCGCTCGTGACCGCGCGCAACGCGGTGCCGAAGGCCTATCTCGAGGATCCGTTCTATAGTAGCCACTGAGAGTCAGTGCGCACTCGATCGCACGACTACTGTGCGATCGGTGTGCAAACAGTTTCAGTTGTTACTATAGCGCAACGACGCCTCGAGCAGCCGGCGCGTCTCCCGATCGGCGGTGAGGACGACCCGGTCCGTCGTCGGATCGTACGCGATCACGCCCCGGTCGGCGAGTCGGGGCAGGTGGTTGTGGACGAGAGCGATCTCGATCCGGCGGCGAACCGTCCGATCGATCGTTTCGGTCGGCTCACCGCGTTCCCGGGCGGCGATCTCTACGGCCAGCGCCGACAGCGTCGTCGGCGCTTCCGGCTGCAGACACTCGAGCAGGTACCGTCGGCGCGAATCCGCGAGCAGTCGCCAGGTACCGCTCGGGAGACCATCGTTTGCGTCCGTGCGCGACATGCGACGGCTTGGGGACCGAACCGCACCAGAATACGCCCTAACTGGTTGGGTGGGTTCGCTCGAGCGAAGCGGTCAGGCGCGTTCCGAGCGCGCGTAGACGAACTCCCTGACCAGCTTCCCGGCCAGCGACGCCGCCTGGCCGTCGTCGCGGTCGTTGACCTCCACGGCGTCGAACCCCGTCGCGGCGGGCGCGATCGAGCGCACGACGTCGCGCATCTCGCGGGGCTCGAGGCCGAACGGCTCGGTCGTCCCGGTCCCCGGCGCGTAGCCGGGGTCGGCCGCGTCGACGTCGACGCTGCAGTAGAGGTCGCACTCGAGCAGCGCGGGGTCGGGCTCCCAGTCGGCGACGTCCTCGGGAGGGACGACCGTCACGTCGGGCTCGCTCGCCCGTTCCCACTCGGCCTCGCTGCCCGTTCTGGCCCCGAGGACGACGGCCTCCTCGACGGATTCGACGTCCTCGAGGATCCGTCGGGTGACGCAGGCGTGCGAGAGCGGGTTGCCGTCGTAGGCCTCGCGGAGGTCGAGGTGGGCGTCGAGGACGACCAGCGCCTCGGGCTCGACGGCGCGGGCGCCCGCGAGCGTGACGGTGTGTTCCCCGCCCAACAGGAGCGGGACGGCATCGTCCCAGACGACGTCCCGGAGGGTCCCCTCGAGCCACTCGAGGTACTCGGGGACGTCGTCCCACGGGCGGACGTCGCCGTGATCGACGACGCCCAGCTCCGAGAAGTACCGGTCCGTCCGGTGGTCGTAGTCGTCGAACGTCTCGGCAAAATGGCGGATGCGCCGGGGCCCGAAGCGGGTCCCCGGCTGAAAGGTCGTCGAGGCGTCCAGGGGCGCGCCGACGACCACGAAGTTCGCGTCCGCGCGATCGGGTCGTCCCGTCGCGTCGGTTCGCTCGCGCTCGTCGGTCGCCCCGGGGAACATTAGACGATCTTTCGCTGCTCTTCCATCTCGAGGAACTCGATGTTCTCGTCGGGGGAGACGTCCTGGTCCTCGGGGACGCGCATCGTCATCGTCTCGTAGGTCTCGAGGTCCATGACCTGCATGTCGTTGCCGTCGACGGAGACGACCTGGCCCTGTTTGCGCTCGATGATCGGGACCCAGATCTTCGCGTCGACGGGCTGGGACAGCGAGCGCTTCTTGCCGTCGAAGACGCCCTCGGCCTCGACGCGGGCCTTGGCGCTGCCGTGCTTGCCCGGCTTGGCCGTCGAGTAGGAGTTGATCTTACACGCGGCGTCGTCGATCATCACGTAGCTTCCTTCCTGGAGGTCGCGAACTTCGGTCTGCTGTTTCGCCATGTCCCGGCGTAATCAACCGACGGCCATAAACCGTTTGGAATGCCCGCTCGAGGGGTGAAAACCGATACCACGCCCCGCTCGCGCGCGAGCCCCTCAGCGCTCGAGCACCCGCCCGATCCGATCCAGCCCGTCCTCGAGTTCTGCGGTCGGCAGCCCGAACCCGATCCGGAACCGGTCGGGGTGGCCGAAGAACTCCCCGGGCGCGAGGACGACGCCCTCCTCGAGGACCGCCCGACAGAACTCCTTGCCTGTCTCATAGCCGTCGGGAACGGTCACAAAGCCGTTGACGCCGACGGGATCGTACCACTCGAGGCCGTAGTCCGCGAGGAACTCCTGCACGCGGGCGCGGTGGTCGGCCACGAGTTCGCGGTTCTCGGCGAGGATCTCGTCCTCCCGCTCGAGGGCCTGCGCCGCGACGTGCTGGCCGAAGATCGACGGCGAGATCGTCGTGTAGTCCTTCCAGTTCCAGGCGGTCTCGAGCAGGTCCTCGTTCCCGACCAGCCAGCCGAACCGCAGCCCCGCGAGCCCGTACGATTTCGACAGGCTCGCGGTCGAGAGACCGCGGGGACCGAGACTCGCCACGGGCGGTAGCGGGTCCTCGGCGAGCAGCCTGTAGACCTCGTCACAGAGCAGGTAGGCGTCGGCGTCCGCCGCGAGGTCGTACAGCGCCTCCACCGTCTCGAGGGGGTGGTACCTGCCCGTGGGGTTGTTCGGGTTGTTCAGGACGATCAGTCGCGTCTCGGGACGGATCGCGTCGGCGACGGCGTCGACGTCGAGTTCCCAGGTCGGGGGCTCGAGGGGCACTCGAGTCACCTCGCCGACGGCGTCGGGGACGGCGTGTAGTGCCTGGTAGGTTGGAGTCACGATGACCGCATGGTCGTCCGGCTCCTGGAGAACGGAGAGGACGGCCAGGAAGTTCGCCTCCTGGGTGCCGCAGGTACACAGCACCTCGTCGGCCACCCGGTCGTAACGGTCGGCGATTCGCGCCCGGAGGTCGGGATCGCCGTTCGTCGGGATCACGTAGCCCAGCTCGCCAGGATCGGTGTCGAAGCGATCCGTCGAGAGGCTGCGCACGCCGCTTTCCGCGAGCATGATCTCGGCCTCGTGTTCGTACTCGGCGAACCACCGCTCGAGGCCGAAGGTGTCGATCTGCATGCTCGAGGCTTTGCGGGAACGGGTAATACGGGTTGTTCATTCGGCATGGATCGGTGGGCTCGAGAACCGGACGCGAGCGATGACCCGAGCGAACCACGACACGGTGGCGCGCGCTGGTCGACGGTGAGCGAACAGCGAACCGTCATCCGATTCCGTGAGAGGTCTTCGCGAGCAGGCGAGCGAATGCCTGAAAGACGCTTCGCGTCTTTCCGTGGATGAGCGAACGAGCAAAGCGAGTGAGCGAAGCGACTGGGGAGGGCGTGGAGATCCCTGTCGCCAGCGTGAGCACGTTACGTACGAGTGCTGGACGTACCACTCTATCCGGATACCACAGGTGTTCGACTGCGACTTATACACCCGACCCCCAAGTGACTGTATGAGCATTATCGCCGAGTTTTCCGTCAGATCGGATGATTTTGCATTGAACCATGCACTCACGACGGCTCCACAGATGGTCGTCGAGATCGAGCAGGTTGTGGCGACGATGGAAGATCGACTGATGCCGTATTTCTGGGTGAGTGGCGGTGATCTCGCGGAGTTTGAAGAGGCGTTTCAGGACGATGAATCCGTGAAAAACACTGCTAGTATTGACGAAGTAGAAGGGGCGAAACTGTACCGTGGCGAGTGGACGGAAAACGTCGAGACGGTCATCTATGCGTACGTTGAACTCGGAGCAACGATCATACAAGCGATCGGAAAAGCCGAAGACTGGGAACTACGGATGCGATTCGACGATCAGGACTCTCTCTCTTGGAATTTCAAGAGTACTGTAATGAGAACGGCATTTCGTATGAACTCAATTCAATCCAAGAACAGGAACAGCCGATGGCGAGCTCCCAGTACGATCTCACACCGAAGCAACGCGAGACGCTGGTCACCGCGCTCGAAGCAGGCTACTACGAGGTTCCACGAGCGGTGACAATGCGTGAACTGGCGGATCGAATGGGGGTGGCCCAACAGACACTCTCGAGCCGATTTCGCGCTGCACACGACAATCTCATTACGAGTACGTTGACGATCAGCCATCCAGATGAGGACGAGGAGTGACGTGCTCCCACGAGGACTGAAGTCGTGGGTTTTCTCACCTGATTCCGATAATTCTCCAGTTGCGGACTGTCTGGGTTCCGTCACCCGGGTTAGTACTATACAGCATGTCTTCTCTTACGCGAAGAGGTGTTCTCTTCTTTCGTGGTTGGGTCTACTATCGAGTTCGACACGGTTCTCGAACTGTGTCAAGAGCAACACCGCCGCATCATCCTCGCAACACTCACACACGAGAAGCGGTCGGTAACGGTAACCGATCTCACGAAGACGATCCTCAAACACAATCATCACACGCCTCTTGCAGCGGTTTCCGAAGAAGAATCGAAACGGATTCGGCTGGCGCTGCACCACGTGCATCTTCCGAAGTTAGCGGAGCAATCGATCGTCGGCTACGATCGGGAACGGCAACTGGTGAAACCAACACCCCAGTTCGATCAGTTACAGCCCCAGCTTTCAGCCATCATTGATGCCGATCCCGATCTTGATGCACCAATATCACCGTGAAATGGCTCAGAATCGTCATTTGAACGACGTAGGGTTTTGATTGTTTTCCGCGGTGCGTAGAACGTAAGCGACGGTCAGTATGCCCCCTCCATGTACCGATCACCCGAGCACACGACGTATACTGACAACAGTGAATTTCCACATCCTCCCCAGCCGATTTCTGCCCACGGGCACTGCGCGGCGCGTTGCGCCGCGAATTCGAGGCGGTGAAACCGCCTCGCACGGCCCGTCTGCTCACGGGTCACAGACCCGTTCGCATGGTATGCGAGACCGCTGGTCTCCTATTCGCTTTTCGAGACGTGAGTATACTCACACCTCGCTACGCTCGAGCCGATCGACAGCGCACGCCACCGCTGTAGTGCAGACGGGCGATCAGACGCACGGTTCACTACAACTCGAGCGAATCGAACCCACCGTCCTCGCTTTCAGGACCAGCGAAAGCCCTCGGGATCCGCGGGTGGCTCGAGCGGGCTCTCGGGTAACTCTCCCGTCACCTCGGGCTCGTTGTACGCGCCCGGCGCGACGTCGTTGGGCGTGTCGGGATAGAACACCGACGCGAGCGCCTGGAGCTGGCCCCGCCCGACGCCGAGTTCGAACTGGCCGCCGCCGTACAGCGCCATCCCGCGCTCCTGGCAGTAGTCGATCGTCTCGAGCAGCGACTCGAGCGAGCCAAAGCGCGAGGGTTTGACGTTCAACCATTCAGGCTCCCACGGCAGGTCGCGAACGTCCTCGAGGCCGTGGATCGGCGCGTCCCAGGAGGTCCGCCCGCGGACCGCGTCGTCCTCGAACAGCGCCTCGGTCCCGTCCTCGAGCGCGGGGTCCTCGAGGACGGCCTCCGGAAACCCCTCGATCAGGCGTTCGTACAGTTCGGGGCTGACCTCGACGTCGACCTCGGTGCCGCTGTACTGGCCCTTCAGGTCGAGGATGCGGACGGCGTCGGTCGCCGCCAGCTCCGCGATCAGCGACTCGGTCCAGTCGGGCGTCGGGTCGAGTTTGAGCTCGAGATCAGGGACCGCCTCGCGAAGTGCCTCGACGCGGTCGATCGAGGGCTCGTCGCCGAGACGGGTGCTGGCGACGAACCGCACCGGCTCGTACTCGGCGTCCAGTCGCGAGGCCAGGTCCGTCCCGGCCTGGCGCAGCGCGAGGTCGAGCGCGGCGGCCTCGAGCCCCCACCGTCGGTAGTTCCGGAACACCTCGCGGTCGGGCGCGCCGGCGGGAAAGAGATCGAGGTCGGCGAGCCGACCCGAGAACGAGTCGATCGTGTACTCGCCCGCGAGGTCGGGCAGCCCCGTCTCGGCGAGCGCGTCGTGCTCGTCGGTCTCGTAGGTGACGTCCTCACCCTTCCCGACGGCGCCGTCGGGTCCCTCGAACGAGAACTCGGTCGTGACGCGGGTAAAGCCGCTCGAGGTCTCGCGCTCGAGGCGGTCCATCGACGCCGACTCGATCGTCAGCGGCAGATCGGCGATCCGGTCGTAGCTCATACGGGAGAGTCGAGAGCCAGCGGAAAGAAGGTTGCAGTGGCGGCGATCGAGTCGCTCACTCCTCGCGGCGGCGCTGGCGGAGGTTCTGACGGGTGAACTGCGGTTTCGCCTGCAGCGAGCCGCCGCCGTCGCGGAACGACCGGTAGAGCTGGACGAGCAACACCGCCGAGAGGACGGCGGCGACGATCGAGGCCTCCGGCGCCCCCAGCGCGTACAGCACGCCCATCGAGAACAGCGACATCGTCAGCAACATCCCGTAGACGAGCCGTTTGGCGAGCGCGTCGAAGACGCCCTCGGAGTCCTCGACGCCGACCCGGACGTAGAGGTTCTCCCGGTCGAGCCGATCCAGCGTGCGCTCAGTCTTGGGCGCGAGTCGGGTCAGCGACTCGCCGGACTCGCGGAGCTGTCGGCCCGTCTGCTCGGCGTACTGGCGGATCGACTCCTCGCGGTAGCCCTGCTCGGTCAGGTAGTCGGTCGCGGTCGCGATGAAATCGAACTCCTCGTCGAGCGTGACGCAGACCCCCTCGACGACCGTCGCGACCCGAAGGACGAGCGCGAGGTTCTTCGGCAGCCGGAAGGGAAACTCGTAGATCGAATCCTCGATCTGGCCGACGATCTGCTGGACGCGGTACTGTTCGATCTCCTGGCCGCGGGCGTCCTGGATCGCGAGTTCCATCACCTCGGCCATCACCGCCCGGTCGGCGTCGGGGGAGAGGGTGCCGACCTCGATCAGCGCGTCCAGGATCGCGTCGATGTCCTGGTTGGCGACCGCGATGTAGAACTCGACGATCTTGCCCTGGACGAACTCGTCGACGCGTCCGGACATCCCGAAGTCGTAGAAGATGATCGCGCCGCCGTCGGTCACCGCGAGGTTCCCGGGGTGGGGGTCGGCGTGGAAGACGCCGTCGTCGATGATCATCTGGAGGTAGGCCCGCTGGAGGGTCTCCGCGACCCGGCTCCGGTCGATCCCCTTGCGGTCGAGGGTCTCGACGTCGTTGATCTTCGTCCCCGGGACGTACTCCATCGTGAGCACGCGCGGGCCGGAGTGGCTCTCGAGGACCTCGGGGATGACGATCCGGTCGTCGTCCGCGAAGTTCGAGCGGATCTCGGCGAGCATCGTCGCCTCCCGCTCGTAGTCCATCTCCTCGCGGATCGTCTTCGCGAACTCGTCGGCGAGGTTCTCGAGCGAGAACGCCCGCGACTCGTCGACGAAGTACAACAACAGCGGCAGCGACCAGCGGACGACCCGCAGGTCGGCCTCGACGAGGTCCTCGATGTCCGGGCGGCGGACCTTCACCGCGACGGGGTCGCCGTCGACCCGGGCCCGGTAGACCTGGCCGAGGCTCGCGCCGCTGATCGCCTCGGTCTCGAACGCCTCGAATCGGGACTCGACCGGGCCGAGTTCGTCCTCGAGGACGCGTTTGGCCGCCGACCAGTCGGCGGGGGGCACCTCGTCCTGCAGGGCCGCGAGTTCGTCGATGTACTCCGGCGGGAGGACGTCGGGACGCGTCGAGAGCAGCTGGCCGAGCTTGATGAAGGTCGGGCCGAGGGTCAAAAGCGACTCGAGCAGGGTCCGTGCGCGACGGCGTCGCGTCTCCGGGTCGACCCGTCGGCGCGAGCCGAACAGCAGGAAGCGCCGTCGGTCGCGGGCGTACGCGAGCACGAGCGGGAGGAACTGCCAGGCGACGAGGACGAACCGGCGGTACGCGCGGAGTCTCGCCAGCCTCGGTCACCCCGTGTTCTCCGGGTCGGCGACGTCGATCGGCGCCTCGCCGCTCTCGGAACGCTTCGGAACGGTCAGCTCGAGGACGCCGCGCTCGACGGTGACCGCCGCCTCGCTCGCGGCGTCGTCGGGAAGCGGCAACTCGAGGTCGATCAGCAGCGGCCGGTTCTCCTCGAGGTACCGGTACTCGCCGTCGGCGAGCTTCTCCCGGTGGGCCTCGACCGCTATCGTCCCGTCCGCGACGGTTACTTCGACCGACTCCGCCGTGGCCCCGGGAACGTCGAGCACGATGAGGTAGGCGTCGTCGCTCTCGAGAAGATCGAAGAAAACGTCCTCCGAGAGGTCCCGCAACGCGTCGCGCAGCGTTGACATGGCCGTGGGTTCGAACGCGGGGACGAAAAACCCCGCGGTAGCGGTCGATTCCGGGTCGGTGACGGGGCCGTGGCGACGTCCCGTACCCTTTTGGGTCCCGCCGACCCGAGTCAGCGTATGGACGGAGCCGACAGCGAGCGCAAGGAGGCGGGGTTCAAGGAGCGGACGCCCGTCGACGAGGCGCGCCGGATTCTCAGCGACGCGGCCGTCGGGGACGGGGACCGCCCGACGACGGGCACCGAGACGGTCCCGCTCGAGCGGGCCGACGGGCGGGTGCTGGCGGCGCCGATTACGGCCGCCCGGGACGTGCCACACTACCGTCGGGCGGCGATGGACGGCTATGCCGTCCGCGCCGCGGACACCTTCGGAGCCAGCGAGCGCTCCCCGGAGGTGCTCCGGATCGGCGACCGAAACGGCGACGTCGGTCCCGACAGGGCCGTCCGGGTTCACACGGGAAGCGCCCTGCCCGACGGGGCCGACGCCGTCGTGATGATCGAACACGTCGAGGAACTGTCCGACGTCGGCGAACTCGAGGTCGGCGACGCCGTCGCGGAGGGAGAAAACGTCGCCCCGATCGGCGAGGACGTCGCGGAGGGTGCACGGCTCTACGAGGCGGGCCACCGCCTGCGCCCCTCGGATCTCGGGTTGGTGCGGTCGGTCGGCTACGACCGCCTCGAGGTCGCACAGCGGCCGACCGTCGGCGTGATCCCGACCGGCGAGGAGCTGGTCGAGGGCGATCCCGGCCCCGGCGAGGTGATCGAGACCAACGGGCTCACCGTCTCGCGGCTGGTCGAGCGCTGGGGGGCCGACGCTACCTACCGCGACGTCGTCACCGACGATGCCGAGGCGCTGCGGGTCGCGATCCAGCGCGACCTGACGAGAGACGTCGTCGTCACCACCGGGGGCTCGAGCGTCGGCGAGCGGGATCTGCTGCCGGAGGTTATCGACGACCTCGGCGAGGTGCTCGTCCACGGTGTCGGGCTCAAACCCGGCCACCCCGTCTGTCTGGGAATCGTCGAAGAGACGCCCGTCCTCGCGCTGCCGGGCTATCCCGTCGCCTGTATCGTCAACGCCGTCCAGTTCCTTCGGCCGACGCTGCGCCGGCTCGAGGGGACGACGCCCGATCCCCACCCGACCATGCCGGCCGTCCTCGAGCGCAAGATTCCCAGCGAGCCCGGCACCCGAACGTTCGCCCGGGTTCGACTCGAGGAACGCGAGGATCCCCCCGCGGACGAGCCCGCGTTCGCGGCGACCCCGACCCGCGCCAGCGGCTCGGGCGTGCTCTCGAGCGTCGCGCTCGCCGACGGCTGGGTCGTCGTCGACGACGGCCGCGAGGGGATCGCCGAAGGCGAGACGGTCGCGGTGCAGGACTGGGAGTCCCACCCCTGACGGTCGCCCCCGGCGCCCACCGATCAGCGCGGACGACCGTCACGCCTGGTCCGACAAAGGGTTATTTCGGTGGTGCTGGTACGACGACCGCCATGACGGCAGTCAAAGTTATCCGCGTGATGGGAACGTCCGACGAATCCTGGGAGGACGCCGCCCACGAGGCGTTTCGGGAGGCCAGCCAGTCGGTCGACGACATCTCCGGCGTCAACGTCGAGAAGTGGACGGCCGACGTCGAGGACGGTGAGATTATCGAGTACAAGGTCACGACCGAGATCGCGTTCCCGGTACAGCACTGACCGACCGGGAGCGATTCCGAGCGTCGTCCCGGGACTCGAGCGGTCCCCGTCGATCCGAAACGCAGGGCTATCGCTTCCGCTCGAACTCCTCCTCGTCGATCGTCATACGTCGGGTTTCGACGGCGAGCCACACGTAGTTCCGGAGGGGCGGTCCGCGTCGTCCGCGATCACTCGCGGCGAGCGCGTCGGAACCGCCTCGCGTACCGGGAGGCCGTCGCCAGCGCGAGCGCGTTCGTCGAGAGGCTCGAGCACAGCAGGAACAGGTTCCGTCGTTCAGTCCACTCGATGCGTTCGCGCTCCGCGGTCGTCGTCCGGACGACGAGCTGGGCCAGCGCCGTCGCGGTCCAGGAAAGCGCCGCGAGGAGGGGCAGGAGGCGTCTCGGTCGCACCATACCGATCGTTCGTCCTCGAGGACCAAGTCACGTTCTACGTCCCGTCGGAGAGCGCGAGTCGCACCGCGTCCGCGAGGGCGCTCACCCGGGCCACGTGCTCGTAGGAGCCGTCCCGGACGCCGTTTGTCACGTACGAAAGGGCGACCCCCGTCTCGGGGTCGGCCCAGCCGACGCTACTGCCCAGCCCCGCGTGACCGAACACGCGATCGGGCGCGAGCGAGCCGAACGGGGTCGCGGCGGTGCCGCCCTTGTAGACCCCCAGCCCGTACCGACGAGGTCGCGAGAGCGTCCCGTCGTCGTCGGTCTCGGCCTCGAGAGCGGTCATCGCGTCGACGGCCGACGACGAGAGGATCCGAGTTCCCCCGAGTTCGCCGCCGTTGGCCAGACAGGCGTAGAAGCGAGCCATGTCCCGGGCGGTGCCGATTCCGTTCGCCGCGGGGACGACCGCCCGGTGGATCGCCTCGGTGTTGAACGGCGCGGCGACCGCGGCGTTGTCGCCCAGCCCCTCGTCGGGGTCCCGACAGCGGTCGAACGCGTCGAACCCGACGAGGGTGGCGACGTCGTCGGGCTCGTGCTCGCGCAGGCCGATCCCGGTGTCGGCCATTCCGAGCGGGTCGAACACGCGCTCGGCCGCGACCGTCTCGACGCGCCGTCCCGCGACGCGGCGGACGAGCTCGCCGACCAGCCAGCCGAACGTCAGCGCGTGGTAGGCCACCTGCTCGCCCAGCGGCGAGACGAGGTCGGCGTCCTCGAGGCCCTCGATAACGCGTTCCCAGTCGGGCCACAGGTCGGGGCGGTCGTCGAGGTCGCTTCGCTGGAGTCCCGCGGTGTGGCTGAGCACCTGCCGAACGGTCACCGCGGCCTTCTCGGATCCCTCGTCGGCGAACCCGGGCCAGTGGTCGACGACCCGGTCGTCGTAGGCGAGCGCGCCGTCGTCGACGAGCGCGTGGAGCGCGGCCGCCGCGTACGGTTTCGTCGAGGAGAAGAGCACGTGGCGCGTCTCCGGGGTCGTCTCCCCGCCGTCGGGACCGGTCGTCCCGCCCGCGAGGTCGAGGACCTGCTCCCCGTCGACGAAGACGGCGAGCTGAGCGCCGTGGTGGAGGCCGACCTCGAGATGGCGGTCGAACAGCGCGGCGATGCGTTCGCGGGCGGCGGGCGCAAGTCGCGACATACCCGTGCCAACCGGGGGCGGGCTTGTAACCGTTCCGCCGCCCGCGATCGACCGACGTTTTTAGCCCCGGCCCGTCAACTTCGGGTATGGAACGCAAGGAGTTTCGCGACCTCGCCTCCCCCGAGGAGGCCCGCGAGGCGATCCGCTCGCTCTCGCTCGAGGGCGGTATCGACCGCGTCCCGCTCGCCGAGGCGCGGGGCCGCGTCCTCGTCGCGCGACTGGACGCCGAACTCGACGTCCCCGGGTTCGACCGGGCGAGCCTCGACGGCTACGCGCTTCGCGCGCGGGACACGTTCGGCGCCGACGAGGCCGACCCCGCCGCCCTCGAGCTGGTCGGCGAGGTCCACGCCGGCGAGGAGCCCGACGTCGCCGTCGGCGAGGGCGAGGCCGTCGAGATCTCGACGGGGGCGGTGATGCCCGCGGGCGCGGACGCGATGGTTCCCGTGGAACGAACCACCCGCGTCGAGCAACGCTCGGCAGAACAGGCGAGCGGTGAAACCGCGAGCACTGCGGGCGATGGCGTCGAGATCCGCACCTCGGTCGCCCCCGGCGACAACGTCATGTTCGCGGGCGCCGACGTCGCCGCGGGCGAGCGGGCGCTGGGTCCGGGAACGCGGATCACGCCCCGCGATATCGGCCTGCTCTCGGCGCTGGGGATCGACGAGATCCCCGTCAGGTCGAAGCCGACGGTCGGCATCGTCTCGACGGGCGACGAGCTCGTCCGCCCGGGCGAGGACGTCGCGAGCGAACGGGGCGAGATCTACGACGTCAACAGCTACACGATCGCCGCGGGCGTCGAGGACGCGGGCGGCGAGGCCGTGCTCTACCCTCACGCGGGCGACGAGCAAGAGGAGATGGAGCGGGTGCTCCGGGAGGCCGCCGCGGACTGTGACCTCGTGCTCTCCTCGGGCTCGACCAGCGCGAGCGCGGTCGACGTCATCTACCGGGTGATCGAGGAGCAGGGGGAGCTGTTGCTCCACGGCGTCGGCGTCAAGCCCGGGAAGCCGATGCTCGTCGGTCGACTCGAAGACTCGGCGTACGTCGGACTGCCGGGCTACCCCGTCTCGGCGATGATGGTGTTCAGAACGTTCGTCGCGCCCGCGATCCGCGAGGCCGCGGGCCTCCCCGAGCCCGAAACCGCGACGGTCGAGGGCAGGATGGCCGGACAGGAGCGCTACGGCGAGGGGCGGCTGCGGCTCATGCCCGTTGGGCTGGTCGCCGACGGGGACGGCGAGACGCTGGTCTACCCCGTCGACAAGGGCAGCGGCGCGACGACCAGCCTCGCGGAGGCCGACGGCGTCGTCGAGGTCGCGCCCGGCACCGACTACCTCGAGGCGGGCGAGTCGGTGACCGTCTCGCTGTTCTCGCCGGACGTACGGCCCCCGACGCTGCTGGGCGTCGGCGAGGACGATCCGACCCTCTCGCGGCTGCTCGACGGCCTCGACAACCCCCGGTACCTCTCGGCGGGCTCCCGCCCCGGTCTGCGGCGGCTCCGGGAGGGACTGCCGGACGTCGCCGTCGTCGCTGGCCCGACCGACCGCGACGTCGACGCCGAGGAGCTTGGCGGCTGGGAGCGCGAGTGGGGGCTGCTCGTCAAGCCCGGCAACCCCGATCGGATCGAGGGCCTGGGCGACCTGGTCGACGCCGACGTCGAGTTCGTCAACCGGACGACCGACTCCGGGCTGCGCTCGAGTCTGGGCGCCGCCGTCGCCGACCTCGCCGCGGACCGGAGCGTCGACCGACACGATATCGTCGACTCGATATCGGGGTTCGACCTCGGACTGCGCGCCCACGAGAGCCCCGCCAGGAAGGTCCTCGCCGACGAGGCCGACGCCGGGCTCGGGCTCCGCGAGACCGCCGACAGGCTCGAGCTGGGATTCGTCTCGCTTGGCACCCAGCGGGTCCGGGTCCTCGCGAACCCCGATCGCCGCTCGAAACCCGGTGTCGCGGAACTCGAGGACGCCCTCGAGTCGGTCGAACCCGACAGGTAGCCGACCGCGACGGTCAGTCGGCGCTGAACAGCGATTTTTACGCCGGGTGGTGTACGGAGCGTGATGTCGACCATCGCCGAGTTTCGGATTCCGGCTTCGGATACGGTCTTGGCCGACGCGTTCGATCGACTCCCGGCGCTGCGCGTCGAGCTCGAGGCGGCCGTCTCGCGGTCCGAGCCCTGTCTCTGGATCACCGACGTCGAACGGGCGACCGTCGACGACGCCCTCGAGGCGGATCCGACCGTCGAGACCGCCACCCTCCTCGTCGAGGCGGACGACCGACTGCTGTACGACGTGGCGTTCGTCGAGGGGCGAACGGTGTGCGATCGCCTGCTCGTCGACGGGGGCTCGCTGCTGGAAGCCTGGGCGGCCGAGGGCTGGTGGCAGGCCCGCGTCCGGTACCGGGACCGCGAGGCGCTTTGCCTGGCTCACGACCGACTCGTCGACCGCGGGGTCGGGGTCGACCTCCGGCGGGTGACCGACGTCACGCCGGGGTCCCCCACGAGGACGAACCTGACGGACGAACAGCGGGAGGCCCTGGAGGCCGCCCTCGAGCGCGGCTACTTCGAGATCCCCCGGGAGATCTCGATGGCGGAGCTGGCCGCCGAGATCGGGATCTCCCACCAGGCGCTGTCCGAGCGGTTGCGACGGGCCTACGGGGCGCTCGTCGACGAGGAGCTCCAGCCGACCCGCGAGCGGACCTGAGGCTCAGGGTCGGCCGGGAAGTTCGTCGAACGACGCGACGCGGTAGTCGCCCAGGACGCACTGACCGCGGCGCTCGGGGCCGACCCGTTCGACGTGGATGGCGTCGAGCCCGGCGTTCCAGGCCGCGCCGACGTCGTTCGCGCCGTCGCCGGCCAGCACACCCTGGTGGCCGTTGTGCGCGACGCCGAGCTCTCGCAGGACGGACTCGACGGGCGCGGGGTCGGGTTTCCAGCCGGTCTCCTCGGTACAGCAGAGGCGGGCGTCGAACCAGTCGCGGATCCCGACGTTGTCCAGCACGGGCTCGCAGAGGAACTCCTGGCAGTGGGTCACGAGCCCGACGGGGACATCGAGGTCGGCGACGAACGCGGCGTCGTCGTGCAGGTAGGTCTGTTCGGCCCGCACCATCGGGTCCTCCTCGGCGTGGAACGCCTCCCAGAACTCGTGGGGATCGATCCCCCACGCCTCGAGCTGGCGGTCGCGGGAGCCGGTGAGGCCGCTCCAGATGATGTCGGCCTCCCGGTCGGTGAACTCGCGGCCGAGGCGGTCGCCGACCCGGTCGAACACCTCCCGGGTGTAGGACCACTCGACGTCGACGAGCGTGCCGTCGAGGTCGAGCAGCCAGTAGTCGTACTCGGAGACCATTCGGACGGCTACCTACGGGATCGGCGAGTAAATGCGTGTCGCCCGCGCGCGCCGCCTACGTTCGGTCGACGACGTGGATGCTCGAGCCCAGGTACTTCGAGAGCACCTCGGAGACGTCGTCGGCGTTGAACGCCTCGAGGTCGGTCGCGATCTCGGCTTTCAGCGCCTCGAGGTAGGCCTCGTCGGTCCGCAGCTCCCGGAAGGAGACGTCCTCGATCGCGCCCAGGGGCTCGCCGAGCCAGTCGGCGGCGAGCCGTCTGGCGTGTTCCGCGTCGCCGACCTCGCCCCGCCAGAGCGCGTTCCGGAAGAACAGCCACCCATCGGTGCCCGGTTCCGGGGCGTCCCGCGAGACCGTCACCGTCGTCTCGCCGGAGTCGCCGTCGACCCGAACGCCCCCGGTCGCGGGCTCGAGTCGGAGCCGAACGCGAAAGACGTAGGCGGCGTCCATCAGCCGCCGTATTCCTCGTCGGCAAGTTCCGCCATCTCGATGTCGGCGTCGGTGATCCCGCCCTCCTCGTGGGAGGTCAGTCGCACCTCGACTTCCTCGTAGCGGATGCGGATCTCGGGGTGGTGGAACTGCTCCTCGGCGACCTCGCCGACGTCCCCGGAGAAGCTCACGCCCCGCAGGTAGTCGTCGAACTCGTAGGTGCGGACGATCTCGTCGCCCTCGCGCTCCCAGCCGTCGGGAAGCTGTGCGTCTACCTCGTCGTCCGAAAGCAGGTCTGCCATAGCGGACGGACGGAAGCGACGAAAATAACGGTTGTGCCGTCTTGCTCGTGCCGGGCTCAGTCGTCGTCGGTGGCGCTCGCCTGCATCTCGGATCGGTCGCGGTCGTCGGCCGGGGCGAACGCCGACGGCCGCGCGTCGCCGAAGTCGGGATCGAACAGCTGGAGGGCGGTGTTGATCGTGCTCCAGTCGTCCTCCGCGGCGGCCTCCCGCAGGCTCTTGGTCGGCGGGGCCAGCAGCTGGCTGACCATCGAGTCGGCCATCGCCTCGAGCACCTCCCGCCGGGAAGCGCCCTCCTTCTCGAGCTCCGCCAGTGCCCGCTCGAGTTCGCGTTCCTTGATCCGCTCGGCGGACCCGTACATCGCGGCGATGACCTCGTCGGCGCGGGCGCGCTTGTACTGGTCACAGAGCAGCTCGAACTCCCGGTCGATCATCGCCTCGACCTCGCTCGCGGCGTCGGCGCGTTGCTCGCGGGTTTCGGCGGTGATCGACTCGAGGTCGTCGAGATCGTACACCGTCGCCGAGTCGAGCCCGCCGACCGCGGGCGCGACGTCCCGGGGCTGGCCGAGATCGACGAGCACCCGCTCGTCGCCCCCGTCGGTCAGGTGGTGCGGTTCGACCACCGGTTCGTCGCTGCCGGTCGCCGCGACCACGACGTCGGCGTCGTCGGCGACGGTTCCGAGCGCCTCGAGCGGAACCCCGCGGGCGTCGACCTCGAGTTCGCTCGCGAGGTGGTCGGCCCGGTCGACGGTCCGGTTCGCGACGACCAGCTCCGAGACGCCGGCGTCCGCGAGGCTCCGGGCCGCCAGCCGCCCCATCTCGCCGGCGCCGACGACCAGGCCCGTCGCCCCCTCGAGGGCGACGTCGTCGGCGACGAGTCGGGTCGCGGCCGACCCCAGCGAGACGACACCCTCGTTGATCGCGGTCTCGGTTCGGGCGCGTTCGCCGACGTGGATCGCCTTCGTGACGGCCGCGTCGAGCATCGGTCCGATGCCGCCGGCGTCGCGTGCGTCCTCGTAGGCGGTCCGGACCTGGCCCATGATCTGGTCCTCGCCCAGCACGACCGACTCGAGTCCCGTGGCGACCCGCAGCAGGTGGCGCAGGCTCTCGTCGTGGCCTGTCACGACCAGCGCCTCGTCGTCGGCGGTCGCGAAGAACTCCTCGAGCGTGGCTCGACCGAGCGTGGCGTCGGTCGAGACGACGTAGGCCTCGACCCGGTTACACGTCGAGAGAACGTACGCTTCCTCGATCTCCGGGAGCCCGCGGAGCGCGGCGACGGCGGCTCGCTGGCTATCGGGACTCGCGGCCGCGAGATCGTCGACGCTCCCGCTGTCGTGCGTGACACGTGCGGCCGTGATAACCCCGTTCACTGCCGATCACCCGTCGTCGACGGCACCTCACCCAGCACGTCCTCGATCACTTGGAAGGGATTAGACGTTCCCGTACGTAAATCTGTCCAAACGTCGGGTGATTTGACGACGTCTCCGACGAGCTCGCGGCGTCGGGCGGGCGCGACGTCCCTCGATTTGAGCTCCGTCCGCAGCGCCGCACAGACCCGCGCCATCTCCCCGGCGCCGGCCAGTTGGTCCTCGAGCTCTCGGCGGAGGTGCTTGCTCACTGCGGGGGCGGTCCCGTCCGTCGAGATCGAGACGACGACGGGGTCCTCGCGGACGGTGGCGGGGACGACGACGCTGCCGGGCTCGCGCTCGCCGGCCCGGTCGGCGCGGTTGACGAGCGCTCCCCGCTCGCGGGCCGCCCGCTCGATTACCCCGTTGAGCACCTCGTCGTCGGTCGCGGCGACGACCAGCGCGGGCTCGGCCCGGGCGAGCCACCCCGAAACGTCCTCGGGATCCGGCGCGGCCCGGACTCGCTCGGCGCCGCCGAACCGTTCGTCGGCGAAGTCGGGACTGACGACGATCACCGTCGCCTCGCGGGCGAACCGGCGGGCCTTCCGGGCGCCGACCGGACCGCCTCCGAAGACGAGCACCGTCGCGCCGGTAAAGTCGTGGAGTAGCGGAATCATGGGAGACTCGAGTTCGAACTGCCGCGTCGAGGCCCGTCGACGGACGTCTCGGCGGTCGGGCCGTCGACGCGGTGCGTACACCCGATCGTCGGGTCGCGTCCGTGAAAAGCGAACCGGGTGCAGCCCGGGCGCCGTCGAGCCGCGCCCGAATCGGGCCGTTACTCCTCGCCCTCGACCCCGGTCACGTCGAAGCCCAGCTCCTCGATCTCCTCGAGGATCGCCTCGTGGTCGGCGCCCGCCTCGTAGTAGACGACGACGTCGAAGCTTCCCTCCCGGAGCAGCTGCTGGCACTCCCAGACGAACTCCTCGTCCTCGAGGGTCAGCCCCTGGTGCTGGTTCGAGGAGAAGTCGGGGTCGTCGTTGCCCGAGTAGACGTAGCAGTCTTTCGGGTCGTACCCCGAGTGCTCGGCGATGATCTCGCCGACGTCGATCGTGGCCTGCATCATCCGCACGTCCTCGCTGCCGTCGTAGTCGGTGTGGACGATCGCGCCGTTGAGTTCGACGTCGCCGGGCTCGAGCAGCGCCTTCGTCCGCCGGTAGAGATCCTCGTCGAGTGTCTCGGTCATCGGCCGACACGAGAACCTCCGGCCTGATAGCCGTCACGATCGGCCCTCGCGTGCCGTGACAGGACGTATCGATACCGACGAGTAACACACAAGACACATACTTCTCCCCGCCCTCACGTCGAACGATGAATCGGTGGCTCCGTGAGCGCGTGGACGCGGCCTACGAGCGGCTCCTCTCGAGGGAGATCGCCGGCGTGCCGACCCACGTCGCCGTAATTCAGGATGGAAACCGTCGGTACGCGCGCCGACGGGGGGCGGACGCGACCGACGGCCACCGCGCGGGTGCCGAGACGACCGAGCGCGTCCTCGAGTGGTGCCAGGAGGTCGGCGTCGAGGAACTGACTCTCTACGCGTTCTCGACGGAGAACTTCGAGCGCCCGCCCGAGGAGCGCGAGGCGCTGTACGACCTGCTCTGCGAGAAGCTCCGGGAGTTCGCCGACGCCGAGCGCGTCCACGACAACGGCGTCAAGATCCGCGCGCTCGGCGCGGTCGAACGGCTACCCGAGCGGGTTCGTGACGCCGTCGACTACGCCGAGGACCGAACCCGCGAGTACGACCGCTTCGTGCTCAACATCGCGCTGGCCTACGGCGGACGCTCGGAGCTGCTCGAGGCCGCCCGCGGCGTCGCCGCGGACGTCGAGTCCGGCGAGGTCGCCCCCGAGGAGATCGACGTCGGGGCGATCGAGCGCCGGCTGTACGACGACCCCGTCCGGGACGTCGACCTGATCATCCGGACCGGCGGCGACGAGCGAACCTCGAACTTCCTGCCCTGGCACGCCAACGGCAACGAGGCCGCGGTCTTTTTCTGTACCCCCTACTGGCCCGAGTTCTCGAAGGCCGACTTCCTGCGGGGAATCCGCACCTACGAGCACCGCCAGGAGTCCTGGCGGCGAACCCGCGCCCGCCGGGCGCTGGCCCTGCTCGGGGCGATGAGCGACCGCGACCTCGCCGAGGCCCGCTCGATCGTCGACCGGTTCCGGGACTCGCTACCCACCGCCGAACAGCCCGACGACGAGGAGCTCGAGGCGGTCGACTCGAGCGGTCCCGCCGCCGATTGAGCCCGGACCGTCCCGAAACCGACAACCGGGTAGACGCTTGAGTCGGCGTATGAACCGCCAGCTCGCAGCCGGCCTCGCCGCGACGGCGGCCGGGCTCGCGTCGTTTGTGGCGCTCGGGGCCGCCGGCGCGCTCCGCCACCCGCAGGCCGCCGTCGCCCACACCCGACCCGCGGAGTTTCTCGCGATCGGCGGAAGCCTGGGGCTGGTGACCGTCGGCGTCCTCGTGGCGCTGTTCGTCTACGTCGAGTTCCCCGAACCGAAGCCGTAATCCGAGAGACTACCGACCGAACCGCCTCGAGCGGTTGCAGTACTCCCGGACCGCCCGCAGGAAGTCCCGCTTTCGAAAGTCCCGCCAGTTGACGTCGGTGAAGTACAGCTCCGAGTAGACCGACTGCCAGATCATGAAATCCGAGAGCCGCTCGGCGCCCGTCTTGATCACCAGGTCGGGCTCGGAGGGGAAGACGAGGTGGTTCTCGACGCGCTTGTCGTCGATCTCGTCGGGCTCGAGTTCACCCGCGTCGACGCTCTCGGCCAGGGTGCGGACCGCGGCCGTGAACTCGTGTTTCCCGCCCAGCCCGATCCCGATCTGGATCGGGGCGTCGGCCCGGCTCGGGTCGTCGGGCGTACGGACGGCGACCTCCCGGGGAGCGTCGACGGTCTCGAGTTCGCGGCGCAGGGCCGGAATCGCGTCGGCGTCGAGGACGCTGACGTAGACGGTCACGCGCTCGGCGTACTCGAAGGCCCACTCGAAGAAGTCCGCCAGTGTCTCGTAGGCGCCGCCCTCGAGCAGGTCTCGCTCGGTGATCACGAGCGCGACGTGGTCGGGGCTGTCGGCGTCGTGACGGCCGATGCGAACGGAGAGGTAGCGCTCGTACAGACCCACGCCCTCCCGTTTTCGGGCCGGTGGCATACCGGTTACGGGTTCGCTCGAGACCGCGCGGACGCTCGAGTCAGCCCCGCTACGGGCGGGAAATCGGCGCCGGAGCGGTTCACGAAGGTTGAAGTGATCCCCACAGAAAGGACCGATTACCGTGTCTGAACCCGTTCGGCGAGCCGGCGTCTTCGCGTTGCTGTGTACGCTCTCGCTCGCCGTCCCGCTTTTCGGCCCGGAGGTCGCGGCGGCACTCGCCGCGGTCGTTTTGCTCGGCGCGGTCGTCGTCACGGACGGGCCGATCTTCGACCTGCTCGCCTACCCCGACGACTACGAGGACGGGCGCCTCTACGGGCTGATCGCGTTCGTGCTCGCGGGGGTCGCGCTCGGGCTGCTCGCCACGCAGTCCTCGATGACCAGTGCCGTGTTCGTCGGGACCGTCCTCCTCGTCGGCTACGGGAACTTCGGCGAGCGGCTCGTCCGGACCCGAACGGCCGACGACGTCGCCCGCGCTACGGGGTTCTGTCTCGCCGCAACCGTCGCGGCCGCGGTCGGACAGGCCGCGACCGTCGGGCTCGCCGGCGGCTCGGTCGCGGCCGCGCTCCCGACGATCCTGTTTCTCGCCGCCAGCGGCGCCCTGCTGGCCGCCCTGCTACGGGATATCCTGCTGCTCTACGACGATCCGGTGGTCATGTTGTCGGTCGGCCTGTTGCTCTGGCTGCTCGCCGAACTCGACCCCGCGCTGGGCGCGGTCGACATCGTGATCGCGCTGGCGATCACCGCTGCCCTGGGGTACGCCTCCTACGCCCTCGAGACGGCCTCGATCGCCGGGATTCTCACGGGGGTCTTGCTCGGCCTGTTGACGGTCGTGCTCGGCGGGTACGGCTGGTTCGCCGTGCTCATCTCGTTTTTCGCCATCGGCGGGCTCTCGACGAAGTTCCGCTACGGCCGCAAGGAGGACCTCGGCGTCGCCGAGGAGAACAACGGCGCCCGCGGTACCGGCAACGTCCTCGGCAACGCGGCCGTCGGGCTCGTCGCCGTGCTCGGCTACGCCGCCAGCGAGGCCGGGTTCGTGCCCGTCGCCTCGGAGCTGTTCCTGTTCGCGTTCGCCGGCTCGGTCGCGACCGCCATGAGCGATACGCTCTCGAGCGAGATCGGCAGCATCTTCGAGACCCCGCGGCTGATCACCACCCTCGAGCCGGTCGAGCCGGGGACCGACGGCGGCGTCACCTGGCAGGGGGAGATCGCCGGCGTCGTCGGCGCGGGGATCGTCGCGGCGATCGCCTACGCGCTGTTTCCCGAGATCGGCGCCGTCGGTGCGGCGATCGTCGTCGCCGCCGGCGTCGTCGGCATGACCGTCGACAGCCTCCTGGGGGCGACTCTCGAGGGGACGCTGCTCGGCAACCAGGGGGTCAACTTCCTGGCGACGCTGTCGGGGGCGGTGGTGTCGGCGCTGCTCGTCCTCTCGCTCGCGGCGCTCGGGTAATCCGTCGCTCGAGAGCGGTCGGCGGCGAGGAAACTGGTCTCCGTTCGAGAGCGGTCGCCACCCCCTCGAGCGGCGACGCCGCGAGAATCGCAAGCGGCGCGAGGGCGTCTTACTCCGAGGGCGGTTCGTCGGCGATCTCGTCGACCGCGTGGACCCGAACGCCCGTCGGACGCTTCGTGAACTGGCCGAGCGAGCGGGCGACGATCCGCTCGACGTCCCGATCGGCCGCGAGATCGAGCAGCCGCTGGTCGAGGATCCCGTCGAGCACGATCGTCGTCGGCGCCGTCTCGGCGTCCTCGAGCGCGTCGTAGACGTCCGCGGCCGGCGCCTCCTCGAGGATCTCCCCGTCGGCGTCGAGAAAGCGGGCGCGGTCCGTGTCGCCGGCGACGACGAGCGTCGCGTGACCGTAGACGGTCTCGGGCTCGGATTCGTCCTCGCTCGCGGACTCGTCGGCCGACGACACCGGACGGGACGGTTCCGCCTCCGCGTCGGGGCTCGAGTCCGCGTCGGCCGGGCCCGGATCGGGACGTCGGTTCGAACCGGTCGGCGGCGCCTCGGGCGATCCCTCGTCGATCGTCGGCGGGGACGACGCCGGGGGCGCCGGCGTCGCGCTCCCGTCGGTCGCGGCGACCGCCTCGCGGGGTTCGTTGAGCCCCGAGACGCTGTCGTAGGGGACCTTGTTCCGCAGCGCGGCGAACAGCTGGTGGTGGTCGAGCTCCTCGACGGACTCGCCCGACGGGGCGAAAGCCACGTAGTCGATGTCGCCGACCTGGGAGAGCTCCTCGAAGATCAGGTCGCCGCCCCGGTCCCCGTCGAGGAAGACGGTGACCGTGCGGTGGCGGGTCAGCTCGGCGACCGCGTCGGGGACGTTGGTCCCCTCGACGGCGATGGCGTTTTTGACGCCGTACTTCAGCAGCGTCAGCACGTCCGAGCGGCCCTCGACGACGATGATCGCGTCGCTGTCCGTAACTCGTGGACCGGCGGGCAGGCCCTCGTACTCGGTGATGTCCTCGACGCGAACGTGCTGGCGCACCTCCGCTAAGATCTCCTCGGAGGTCATCACCGAGTCGTCGAACCCGGTTCGCAGGAGTTCCTTCGCCCGGTCGACGACCTCCTTGCGCTTGGCCGCGCGGACGTCCTCGATCTCGGCGACCTCGAGGGAGGCCCGGCAGGGCCCGATCCGGGTGATCGTCTCCAGCGAGGCCGCGAGCGTGGCCGTCTCGACCTTGTCGAGGCTGGTCGCGATGGTGAGCGTTCCGTGTGACTGGCCCTTGGTGCTGGTTATCTCGACGTCGATACGGCCGACTTTCTGTGACTGACGGAGGTCGCGGAGGTCGAGTTCGTCGCCCAACAGCCCTTCCGTCTGGCCGAAGATCGCACCGACGACGTCGCTTCGCTCGACCACCCCGTCGGCCGTCACGTTTGCGTGGATGTGGTATTTCGAGGTGTCTTCCATACAGATCTGCCCCCGCAAGGCGGGGACTGACGAGACCGCGCGCCCGGGTGTTGCCTAGAACGAGGGCGGTGAGACGCAAATAGCTGTTGACCTGTCGGCACTCGACCGGGAGGAGGGGCCTCACGCCCGGCGAGCCCGGAATCAGTACGCCGGCCGCGCCCAGTACCAGTATCCCGCCACCGCGAGCAGGACCGCCAGTCCGCCGAAGAAGAACAGCGAGCCCGGCGATACGCCCGCGAACACGGCCTCGGCCGTTCCGACGCTCCCCTCGAGGAGCCAGTCGATTCCGTCCCCCGTCGGTTCGCCCGATTCCTCCGTTCGGTCGGCGCCCTCGCTCGCGGCCGACGCCGACGCCCGGTCGCGTCCGCCCTCGCGAAACCAGCGGGTGACGCCGTACTGGACGAGCAGGCTCCCGCCCGCGAGGGCGGCGATCCCGGCGAGGAGCCGCGAGAGGACCGTCCGCAGTCGGACGGCCGCGGTCCCGTCGCTGGTGACGATCAGGGGCCCGTCGGTCGTCGCGTAGACGCTCATCTCGTTGCCCCGCGAGGAGTACCAGGTGTCGACGATCTCGATCAGCCCCGCTTCCTCGAGGTTCTCGAGGTGGTAGCGGACGTTCTGGATCGAGGAGTCGATCGTCTCCGCGACGTCGCTCGGCGTTCCGGGCTCGTCGTCGAGGCGCGCGTAGATCCGGCGGGCCGTCGTCGAGGAGAGGGCGCCGAACACCGCGTCGGCGTCCTCGCCCTCGAGGTCGACGACGCGCGGTCGCCCCTCCCCGCCCCCCGGTTCCGAGCGGAAGGGGAACAGACGAGCCATGGTCAGTACCCATTCGCTTCCCGATACACATACCCTTTTCCTCCCCAAGAGAACGGTTTCAGCGAACGAGAGTCGCGCGGTCGAACGGGAGCCGGCGAACCGATGGAAAAATCTATTCAATACGCGTGATCGAACAGTAATAGTTATCCACGTGGGACCGAACGACGTGGTATGGCACGGCTAGTGCGTTGGGGCTGGATCGTCGTCGCGGTCGGGCTGTGCGCGCTCACGGTCCCGTGGTTCCTCTGGGGCGACGCGACGGTCGTCGCGGGGATCCCGCTGTGGCTCTGGTGGCACATCGGCTGGATGGGACTCGCCGCGCTCGTCTTCCGGCTGTTCGCCCGGCGGGCCTGGGGACTCGGCATCGAATCGGGCGCGGGCTCGAGCGACGGCTCGACGCCCCCGAACGCGGGCGTCGACCCCGGAGGTGAGCGACGGTGAGCGTCGCGCTCCAGCTCGGGATCATCGTCGGCTACCTCCTGCTGGCGCTCGCCGTGGGGCTGGTCGCCTACCGAACGACCGACCGCACCGCCGAGGACTTCTACCTCGCGAGTCGGACGGTCGGGACCGTCGTGTTGCTGTTTACGACGTTCGCGACGCTGCTGTCGGCGTTTACGTTCTTCGCGGGACCGAACATCGCCTACCGGGAGGGCCCGGAGTGGGTGCTCGTGATGGGGCTGATGGACGGGATCGTCTTCGCGATCCTCTGGTACGTCGTGGGGTACAAGCAGTGGCTGCTGGGTCGGCGCTACGAGTACGTCACCCTCGGCGAGATGCTCGGCGATCGGTTCGGTTCGCGACGGCTGCGGGGTCTCGTCGCGGGGATCAGCCTGCTCTGGCTCTTCCCGTACGTGATGCTCCAGCAGGTCGGCGCCGGCACGGCGCTACGGGCCCTGACCGACGGGGCCGTCCCCTACGCCGTCGGTGCGGGGCTGATCACCGCGTTCATGATCCTCTACGTCGTCGTCGCCGGCTTCCGCGGGATCGCCTGGACCGACACCCTCCAGGGGGCGTTCATGCTCGTCACCACCTGGATCGCGCTGGTGTGGGTGCTGGCCGCGGTCGGCGGTCCGGGCGCGGCGACCACCGCACTCGAGGCCGAGGCGGCCGACCACCTCGCGCTGGGCGGCGACTTCTACACCGTCCAGTGGATGCTCTCGACGGCGATCACGATCGGGTTCGGCGTCGCGATGTTTCCGCAGGTGAACCAGCGCTTTTTCGCCGCGGGTTCCGAAGCGGTCCTCAAACGGTCGTTCTCGCTCTGGCCGCTGCTTTGCGTGTTGTTGTTCGTCCCCTCGTTCCTGCTCGGCGCCTGGGCCCGCGGGCTCGACGTCGCGATCGCCGAGGGCGAGAACGTCCTGCCGGCGGTCCTGGCGGAGTACACGCCCGTCTGGTTCGCCGCGCTGGTGATCGCCGGCGCGATGGCCGCGATGATGTCCTCGTCGGACTCGATGTTGCTGTCGGGTTCGTCGTACTTCACGCGGGACCTGTACCGACCGTTCGTCGAGGGGAGCGTTTCCGAACGGCGCGAGGACCTGCTCGCTCGCCTCGGCGTGGTCGGCTTCGCGACGGCCGCGTTCGTCGGCAGTCTCGCACAGCCCGCGACGCTGTTCGAGCTGGGCGACGCGGCCTTCAGCGGGTTCGCCCAGCTCGCCCTCCCCGTCCTGGTCGCCCTCTACTGGCGGCGGACGACCCGCGCCGGGATCACGGCCGGGATCCTCGCGAGCCAGGCGTTTTACCTCTCGAGTCTCTTCACCGCCGTCGTCCCGAGCGCGTACGGGGGCTGGACGGCCGGGCTCGTCGGGATGGGACTGGGTCTCGTCGTCACCGTCGGCGTCTCCGCCGTGACCACGCCCGCAGCGGACGAACGGCGCGCGATCTACTTCGACGGCCTCGGCGCCGACTGACCGGTCGGCTGCAAACAACACACCGAAACGTGATCGTCGCGTACGGTCCGGCGATGACGTCTGCGCTGCCGGAATCAGTCGCTGGAACGTGGCAACGCGCCGGTACCCGCCAGGGAGAGACGAGCGTCCTGATCGCGTCGATCACCGCCGAGACGACGGTGTACGAGCCCGTCGAGTCGGCCGCCGCCCTCGCGGAGCTCGGGCCGGCCGATATCCCCCTTCGATCGCTGTTTACGGTCGAGACGACGTTCTCCCCGTCGCTGTCGACGGTCGGCGTCTCGCCAGCGTCGGCGCTCTCGAAGGCCGCCCCGAAGGCGAAAGACCAGTTCGTCGAGACCGTCGAGAACGACGGTCTGGTCGTCGAGGACACCCGCGAGGAACACGCCTTCGAGCGACCCGACGGGACCGAGGGGCGGTGGTTCGTGCTCGACGTCGCCTACCCCCTCTCGCCCGACCTCGAGACCGACCGGGATCGCCTCGCGGCCGAGACGAACGTCGCCATCTGGCCGACCGACGACGCCTACGGGATGGCCGGCGGCACGCTGCCCCTCGAGGCCCCGCCCGGAGACGCCGACGCGCTCGGGGTCGACCCCGAGCGCGACCGCGAGACGATCGCCGAGCTGATCCGGACGGTCGATCCCAACGGCGCGAGCGAGTAGCGACGGTTCGCCCGAGTCGTACGGACCGGTGTGTATTCTTCTCGATTTACAATATACCACACTTATGGCGCTGAGCGATGCCGTGGTGCTATGGAGGAGGACAGCCGGCCCGACGAGCTCGTCGAAAGCGACGCCCTCGACGGCACGCGGTCGCTTTTGGACCGATTACCGGACGGCGTGTACGTCCTCGACGACGAGCGCCGGGGTGTCTTCGTCAACGAGCGCACCCTCGAACTCCTCGGAACCGATCGCGTCGACGGCGAGGCAATCGACCGACTCCGCTCGCTGTTCGGGAGCGCACACGACCGGGCCCTCGAACGCCAGGAGACGGTCGCCGCGGACGTGTACGATCCCGCGACCGACGCCTGGCTCGAGGCGCGCGTCGAGCCCTCCCGGACCAGCGTCACGGGCTGTCTCAGGGACGTAAGCGAGCTGAAAGAACGCGAGCGACGGTTCGAGCGCCAGCGCGAACGGATGGCTGCGCTGAACGGCGTCTACAGCGTCATGCGGGCGATCAACGACGTGATCGTTACCGACGCCACCCGGGACGAGCTCGAGCGCGTCACCTGCGAAACCCTCGCCGACGAACCGGGCTACGAGTTCGCGTTCGTGGCCGCGGTCGACTCCGGAACCGGGGACGTGTTCCACCGAACCGAGGCCGGCGTCGAGGGGTACGTCGAGCGCATCCCGCTCTCGACCGATCCGGACGACCCTGCGGGGCGGGGGCCGGCCGGGCGGGCGATCCGAACCCAGCAGCTGCAGGTATCCAACGACGTCCTCGCCGATCCCGACTTCGAGCCCTGGCGCGAGGACGCCCGCGAGCTCGGCTACCGGTCGGCCGCCGCGATCCCGATCGTCCACGGCGGCGGACTGTACGGCGTCCTCGGCGTGACCGGCGCCAACCGGAACGCGTTCACCGACGAGGTGGCCGAAGGGTTCGGCCAGCTCGGCGAGGTGCTCGGTCACGCGATCGCCGCAATCGAGCGCAAGCGCGCCCTGATGGGCGACCGCCTGACCGAACTCGAGTACGAGATTACGGACGGGGTGGGGCTGTTCGACGGGCCGTCGATGGACGGCCACCGGATCGACTTCGAACGCGTCGTCCGGGTCGACGACGAGCAGTTCCTCGAGTACGGCGTGACGACCGTCGAGACGTTCCCGAAGCTCGAGGCACTGACCGACTGCGTGCCCCACTGGGAGAGCGTCGAACCGATCGACGAGTCGGCCGGCGAGGTCGCCTTCGAGCTCGAGATCGCGTCGCCGCCGCTGTTTTCCGTCGTCGCCTCCCACGGCGGCTACGTCGAGTCGGCCGCCATCGACGACGGCGACTACCGCATGACCGTCCACCTGCCCGAGAGCGCCGACGTACGGGCGGTCACCGAGGCGATCCGGGAGGTTTACCCCGAAGCGACTAACGTCGCCCGGCGGCAGGTGACCCCCTCCGACAGCTCGATCGCCCAGCTCCAGGACCACCTCTACGGCGTGTTGACCGACCGCCAGCGCACCGTCCTCGAGACGGCCTACTACGCGGGCTTTTTCGAGTGGCCCCGACACAGCTCCGGCGAGGAGATCGCCGAGACCCTGGGGATCACCCCCGCGACCTTCCACGAGCACCTCCGGTCGGCCCAGCACAAGATCGTCGCGGCGGTGTTCAACGAGCCGAACACGACGCGGGCGGAGGCCAAGCGGGAATGAGCGCCCGCGGCGTTCGTACCCGAGACCACAGGGGATTCATTAGGCGACCGACGAACTACCGGGTATGCAGACCCACATCGTCCCGGTCGGGTTCGACTACGACCGGCTGATCGCGCCGCTGGTGCGCGATCAGATCGACGTCGACCGCGTTATCCTGCTCGAGGGCGCCGTCGGCAGCGAGGCCAACGTCGAGTACTCCCGGCGCCTCTCCGAGAAGCTCGAGACCGACTTCCGGAACCTGCTCGGCGCCGGGACCGAGCGGTTCGTCCTCGAGGACGTCTACGACTACGACGAGGCCTTCGAGCAGGCCTACGGGCTCATCACGGCCGAACTCGACGACGGACACGAGGTCTGGGTCAACGTCGCCGCGATGCCCCGCACCGTCAGCTTCGCGTTCGCGACGGCAGCGAACTCGCTGATGGTCGAACGCCAGGACGACCGCGAGGCGATCCACACCTACTACACCGCCCCCGAGAAGTACCTCGAGACCGAACTCGCCGAGGAGCTGCGCGCGGGGATCGACCTGCTCGAGGACCTCGAGAGCGAGAGCGAACTGGAGGACGACCGCGTCGCCGAACGCCTCGAGAGCGCCCGCGGGCTGCTGGCGGAGTTCGACGAGCGCGGGACGACCATCGGTGCCAAGGAGATCGACGGACAACACGTCGTCGAACTGCCCGTCGCTTCCTTCTCGAACGTCAAGCCCTTCGAGGAGCTCATCCTGTACAAGCTCGGCGAGGACGGCGAGTTCGACTCGGTCTCCGAGCTGGCGGAGGCGCTGGCCCGGGAGTTGAACGAGGAGTACACCGACAGCTTCCGCTCGAAGGTGATCTACAACGTCGATCGGCTCGGCCCCGGCGGAAAAGGGTACATCGAGCGCGAGGAACACGGGAAGTCCTACCGAACCCGGCTCTCGCGGATCGGCGAGCTGTGGGTGCGGGCCCACTCCGACGGCGAAGCGACGAGCTGATGGCGTCCGGCGGCGACGCTCACCGCGTCGCCGCCCCGTCCGAAGCGGTCGCGGTCCACGAGAGTCCCAGTAGTTATACGGTCAGCTCTATCGACAGTACCACATGGAGCGTGCCGACCTCGCCGTCGCTCGACCGTTTCGCTTCCGGGTATCTCCGCTCCGGTCCCGACAGGTCGTCGGGACGGGACTGGTGGCCGTTCTCCTCGCCGCCGTCCTCAGCCGCGCCGCCGGTGCCCCCGAGTGGCTGAACTCGTGGCTGGTCGCGAGCGCCGCGCTGGCGTTCGCCGGCCTGCTGATGGTCGCGCGGCGCTTGACGGTCGCGACGACCGACGACGCCGAGCGGTACGTCTTCGCCGCCCGACTCGCGCTCGTCGTCGGACTGCTGGGGGTCCTCTACCAGAGCCGGAACCCGGGGTTCGGCCTCGGGGTGGACCGCGGACTCGACGCGGCGATGGTCTTCCTCGCACTGACCGCGCTGTGCGTGCTCGCCGGCGACCCCCGGCAGTACGACCCGTTCCAGTGGGTCGCGCTGGGGTGTTTCGCGGTCGTCGCCGGGATCTTCTTCTACCACGGCGTTCCGGTCGCCGAAGGGAGCGTGCGATCCCGACACCCCATCTGGTGGGGCGTCCTCGCGGGAACCTGTCTGGTGGTGCTTCCGGCGTACGTCTCCCGGGACGCGTACCTGTGGGCGCTGAGCCGGCTCTCGGCGATCCTCATCGCGCTTGCGCTCCCGGTCTACGCCGTCGGCGAGTTCTCCCTGTACGGGCTGCAGGTCGGGTTTCACGGGGCGTACACGATCCCGCTCGCGGAGTACGAGGTCCGGGCGACGCGGTCGCTGTTCGTCAACCGGAACGGGTTCGCGCTGGTGGTCTTCGCCGGCTTCGTCGCGTCGATCGCGGAGCTGTACCGCTCGTTCGACACGAAGCGACGGCTCCCGGGGCTCACGATCGCGGTTTCGGTCGTCCTGGTAGCCGTCAACACGCTGGGCATGGCGATCGCCTACGGGCGAGCGCTGTGGGTCATCACGCCGATGGCCCTCGGGGTGTACGCCGCGTACCTGGCGTTCGGTCGCCGGGCGCTGCCGATCGCGGTGGTGGCCGGGATCGCGTACCTGGCGACCGGTATCGCGGCCGTCCACTCCGGCGTGCTCAAGCTCCCCGACGGGACGCCGACGCGGATGAACCGGTGGTACCCCGCCATCGAAGCCGTCACGGACCAGCCGTCGCTGCTGGGCGAGGGACTGATCGCGCCCGGCGAGTTCATCGCCGACTACCATCCGACCGGCTCGAGCGGCAGCCCTCACAACTCCTACCTCTCGATCTGGATCCGAACGGGGATCGTCGGCGGAATGGCGTACGTCGGGCTCGTCGTCGCGAGCCTGCTGCGGGGAGTGGTGCGGTACCGCGAGGTCGACATCGGCGTGCTCGCGCTGGCGGTCGGGTTCGCCGCCCACCAGCTGTTCGACGTCTACACGATGTTCCAGACGGGCGCGAGCAGCGTCGTCGCCGCGCTCGCGATCGGCATGGTGCTCTTCGGCGACCGACCGCTCGAGCGAACGGGAGACGCCGGGCCGTCGACGATTCCGGACCGCTGACGAACGCCGTCGCTTTCGATCGCGGTCAGGTGTAGGCGTCTCGTACTCGTCACCGTGAAGGTCGGGTAAACGCCGGTACTTCCTCGGGTGTTCACTGAACTAGTCGGCCCGTCGGACGATGACCGATACACTCGAGTTCGATGGCTGGCCGAACCGTTTGGAAGCACCTGTTGTCGACCACAGAGCTATCGGGCTGGAGAGCCTACGAGTCAGGATGGCAGACGACAAACGCAGTCGAGACAAGCAAGCACACGACGCCGAACGACGCCAGCGGGAGCGTGAGATCGCCGCGGAACTCGAGCGCGGGGACGAAATAGAGCCGCCGATGGAAGCGGAAGAACTCGCCAATCTCGAGGCGGAACTCGAAGAGGTGACGTTCCCGACGACGGGGAACGAGGTCGTCACGGCGATCGGTGATCACGAGATCGAATCGGTCGAGGGGAGCTACAGTATCGAGGAACTAGTACCGGAGACGGACGAGGAGACGTTCGACTCTCCGGCTGCCGTCCGGGTGCAGGTACAGCGGCCGACAGTTGCCGCGGCCATGAAACGGGTCGTGGAAGCCAGCAAGACGCTTCGGAATACTGATTTCAGTTGGACACAACGCAAGGCTTACGAGAAGACCTTCCAGGAACTCAAAGCGATCGACGCCGATGACGACGATGAAGGGATCCAGGTCATCGGCGACTGGATCGTCGAGCGAATCCGTGACAAAGAGACGCTCCCGACGTCCCGGGCGGTACGCCGAGAAGCGGCGAAGTTCTGTCGGGCGAACGGATATCAGATCCGAAACGACGAGTGGCTCGGAGTGTAGACAGACGATCACGGGCATCGGTGCAACGACTGCCTCAAGCTCTACGCGTAACCGAGACGCGTCTGCGATCCAGTACCGGGACGTTCTCTTGCGTGAGGCGTCTCGTTCCGTCTCGTTTGGAACTGCTGTGGGCTTTATTGTGTTACCAGTGAAACCACTAGTATGGCGCTCGATATAGCGGTCCCGGAACCACCGGACCTCTCGAACCGAGGAATGCCCCGTGAGTTCGAGTGGCAGGACGAGACGCTCGGGTCGGAGGACTTCTACCGCGAGGATCTCGAAGACCTGCTCCAGGAGGGGGCGTGGAAGGAGGGATTCAACGAGTGGACCGAGTACACGAACCTCGACGAAGAGCAGGTTCGACTCGTCAGCGACCTCGGCCTGTTCCAGGCGTTGGACTTCTACTGGGACCCAACCGAAGACCGTCTTCGGTTCGACGCTCCAACGATTTCGGATGACTGGCGGGAGCGAGACGCGACCGAGTCGCTCGATCCGGGCACGGTTTCTACGATTGACAGTGAGTTAGACGATCTCGGCCGAACGGTACAGGAGGTAATGGAGGACTACCTCGAACGGAACGACGAAGCGTCCGACTATGGGTGGGGTGAAGAAACGTACGGCAAACGCCAGGAGTGAGCACAATCGACATCGTGAGCAGACGTCTGTCACGCCCGTTCACGGTCCAGGAGCACGCTCTCGCGAGCCGCGGAAACGCGTTACCTTCCGGCGGCGTCGTCGGCCCGTCCCTCGAACCGGAAGTAGCCGTCCTCGTCGACCCGTCCCAGATCGCCGGTGAGGTACCAGTCGCCGACGAACGCCTCGTCGGTGCGGTCGGGATCCTCCCAGTACCCCAGGAAGAAGGAGGGGAACTCCCCCTGGACGGCGATCTCGCCCGTCTCCCCGGGCTCGAGTTCGTCGCCGGTGTCGGGATCGACTACCGCGGCCTCGACGCCGGGCAGCGGTTTGCCCATGCTTCCCGGCCTGGTCTCGATCGACGGGTAGGTGTTGATCAGCATGTTCCCCGTCTCGGCCTGCCCGTAGCTGTCGGCGATCGGCGTTCCCAGGGTCTCCTCGCCCCACTCGATCAGGTCGGCCTCGAGAGGGTCGCCCGTGCTCATCGCCCGGTGGAGATCCAGCTCCTCGGGCTCGAGCCCGTCGGCGTCCTCGCGCAGCCGGCGGTAGTGGGCGGGAACCCCCGAGAGCACGGTGACGGGGAACTCCTCGAGCAGGGCCGTCCAGGTGTCGGGGTCGAACGCGCCCGCGTACGCGAGGATGCTGTGGCCCCAGAACCAGACGCCCAGCGCGTTGACCGGGGCCGTGAGCCAGCCCCGGTCGCCGGTTCCCCAGTAGAGGTCGGTCTCGTGTTGCTGGAGGTCGGCGGCGTACAGCTGGGCCGCGGCGACGCCGACGATCCAGCGGTGGCCGTGGACAATCCCCTTCGCGGGCCCCGTGGCGCCGCTGGTGTAGTACAGCAGGGCGGGATCGGAGCCTTCGGTCCGGACCGTCTCGTACTCGTTTTCGGCGCGGTCCATCGCCTCGTAGTAGCTGACGTCGCCCCGACGAACGCCGACGCCGTCGTCGCTGACGACGATCACGTGCTCGACCGAGGGGGCGTCCTCGAGGGCCCGTTCGACCGTCTCGCGGTTCTCGGGCGTCGTGACGACGACGCTCGCCTCCGCGTCCGCGAGCCGGTAGGCGACCCCCTCGGGACCGAGCTGCGGATCGATCCCGCCGAAGACACAGCCCGACTTGAGCGCCCCGAGCATCGCGACGTACTGCTCGGGGATGCGGGGCGTATAGCCGAAGACGCGGTCGCCGCGCTCGAGGCCGAGGTCCTCGAGGACGTTCGCGAACCGGTTCGACCACTGCGCGAGCTCCCAGAACGCGATCCGCTCGCGCTCGCCGTCGCGCCCGACGAAGTACAGCGCGACGGTACCCCGATCGGTCCGGTAGCGGTCGCAGACCTCGTGGGCGACGTTGATCTCCTCGGGCGCGTCCCAGTCGGCGTCGGCGTAGATGCTGTCCCACTCGAAGACCTCGGAGAGCCCCTCGTAGTCGGCGAGGTTCGGTGCCGTCTCCATGCGGGACGGTGGCACGCCGACGGCCATAACTCATCGCCCGGAATCGACGGTCCGCGCCGATTCCGGCGGTCGGACGTCGACGTCGACCTCGTCGATCGGCGGCCTACACCGATCCCGTCGATCCGAACCGCTCGAGGACGCGCTCCCGAACCACGAGCAGACAGGGTAACACGGTGAGACAGGCGACGAAGGCGTAGACGATGCTCAGTCCCGTCACGAGCCCGAACCGCTGGAGCGGGGGCGCCAGCGCGAGCGCGAGGACGCCGAAGCCCGCGGCCGTGGTCAACGCGCTGCCGAGCAACGCCCCGCCCGTCCCGGTGATCGTCGCGGCGAGGGCGTCCTGAAGCGAGTCCTGGCGACCCGATTCGTCGACGAATCGCTCGCCGACGTGGATGCTGTAGTCGACGCCGAGCCCGATCGCGAGGCTCGTGATGACGGCCGTCTCGCTGTTGAACGGAACGTCGAGCAGGGCCATCGTTCCGAGCAGCCACGCCAGCGCGGCGACCACCGGGGCGAGTGCGATCGCCCCCAGCGAGAGCGAGCGGTGGCGCACCCAGTACAGCACCGTGAGGAAGACGAGAACGACGACCAGCGTGACGGCGAACGCCTGAACGAGCGTCTCGAGCAGCGCGTCCTGGACCACGGCCGACGTCACAGGCCCCCCGGCCGCGACCGCCGAGACTGGGGCGTCGCTCTCGATCGCGCTCGCGAGAGCGCGCGTATCATCGGCGACGGTCTGCGCGGAGGCGTCGCCGCGCACGTCGACGAGCATGCGGGCGGTCTCGTACTCTCCGCTGTCGGTGCGGTACAGCACCGTCGACGCTGCCTCCTCGTCGGCCTCGTAGAGGACGTCGTACAGCCCCGCGAGGTCCTCGTCGGGCAGGCCGTCGCCGTCCGCGTCCCGCTCCTCGAGGGCCGCGGCAACGGATTCGTTCTCGCTCGCGGCGTCCCGAAGGACGGTCACCGGGCTCTCGACGGCGGGCTCGCCTCCGGGACCGACCGCGATCGTTCCGCCCTCGCCGCCGTCGATCCCCGCCGTGCCGTTCTCGATGGCGGCCAGCGTCGCGGGGTCGGTGACGTCCCCGCGTATCAGTACCTGCGTCTGGCTCCCCTCGCCCCGCTCCTGGAAGTTCTCCCCGAGGTACGCGGCGTCGTCGCTGATCGTGTACGTGTCGGGCGCCAGCGGCTCCGGAAGCGACTTCGCCCACTCGGGGGCGTCCTCGGGCAGGAAGTCGGCCTGGTTGAACTCCGTGTCGATCCCCGCGGCGCCGTAGGCCCCGCCGATCGCGAGCAACAACGCGACGGCGACGACGGCCAGCGGCGCCCGCCGGACGACCGCGACGACCCCCGAGAGCGCGCGGTTGACGGGCCCGGCACCCCGACCGAACGGGTCCTTTCGCCGATCGATCCCGAACCGGTTCTCGAGCAGCTCGTCGATCTCGACCTTCAGCGCGGGCACGAGGACGGCGAAGGCGACGAACGTCGCGAGGATGCCCCCTGCCGAGAGGATCGCGAAGTCCTGGATCGCGGGCAGCGGACTGACGACGTTCGAGAGGAAGCCGACCCCGGTCGAGAACGTCGCGGCCGCGAGCGCGAGGACGACGCCGCCGAGCCCGAGGCGCATCCCGTTTCGGACCGTTCGGCCGCCGCCGTCGGTCGCCGCGTCGTCGGCTGCTACCGCGTCCCCGCGGTCCCGCTCGAGAACGCCCGCGCGGGCCTCTCGAGAGCGCATGATGACGTGCAGGGAGTAGTCGATGCTGAGCCCGATCAGCAGGAACGGCACGGCGATCAGCAGCTGGCTCGTCGGGATCTCGAGCCAGCCCAGGATGCCCGCGAGCCAGGCCATCACGACGCCGATTCCGACCAGGCTGACGAGCACGTCGACGACGTCGCGGTAGGCGACCCCGAGCGCGAACAGTACGAGTACGAGCGCGACGGGCGTGATGATCGCGAAGCTGTCGCCGACCGCGTTGCTCGAGGCCTCGTCGGTGACGCCCTGGCCGAAGAGGAAGGCGTCGTCGAAGCGCTCCTCGACGAGCCCGTCGATCTCGATCTGGGCCGCGTAGGCGGCCTCGGGGTCCTCGTCGTCGTCGCTCTCGTCGACCTGGAAGACGAATCCGATCCGGGCGTCGGCCGTCGTCGAGCCCGGCTCGTAGTCGCTCGGCAGGAACTCGTAGGGGTCCTCACCTCGGTTGTCCGCGTCGGGATCGAGCACGTCGGCGAGCAGCGCCTCAACCTCCGCGTCGGAGCGGTCCTCGAGGGCCGCGATCTGTTCGTCGAGCGTGGGCTCGCTGGTATCGGGCGGTCCCTCGGTTTCGGTCGCGCGGTCCTCGAAGACCGCCCCCGTCGCGACGACGTTCTCGAGGGCGACGAACCCCTCGTCGGCCAGCGTCGCGTTCACGCTCTCGTTCTCGCGGACCTCCCGTTGCAGGTACAGTCCCTCGAGCAAGGAGTCGCGGGTCAGCACGTCGCCGCCCTCGTCGCGGACGACGAGCTGGGAGACGACCCGATCGTCCGTTCCGTACGTCTCGTCGATCTCCTCGAGCGCCGCGGTCTCCTCGGAGTCGGTCTCGAACTGGCCGATCTCGCCCTCCTCGCTCTCGCCGACCGCGGCGCCGGCGGCGACGGCGGCGGTGAGCACGAGCACGAGCAGGACGATTAGCTTGCCGTGGGAGACGATCGCGTCGGCGTAGCGGTCGGCGAGCGACCCGCCCATTCGCTATCGTCCTCTGTGGTTTATCGATGCGTTGCGGGTCGGTTCTCGAGCCGTTCGTCGGGGGTCGGAAGGCGCCGAATCCTCGGGGGGCGAGCCCGAACCGTCGGCGCCCCGCCGTTCGCTGATGTGCATGCCACCCTCTCGAACCCAAGCGCTCATATCCGTTCGGGTGGAATCACGTGTCGTATAATCGAAATCCGATTATGAACACCGACACCGATCGCGACCGCGGCATCCTCACGCCGGCCGACCGCGCGTTCCTGCTCGGCGAACGCGAACTGGGTCACGAACAGTCGCGACGAAACGCCGAGGCCCGCATCCGACGGCGCGTGATCGACTCAATTCTCGACTTCGATCTCCTCCTTCACGCGCTCTCCGAGAAGGATCGCCGACAGGTGTTCGCGGAGCTGACGAGCGATCCCGACTCGCTGGACGGGCTCAAAGCGATGCTCGCGTTCGCCTACATCGGGACCGACGAGCAGGGCGTCGACTTCGAGGACGTGCTGGTTCCGGCGATCCGCAGCTCGGAGGAGGCCGTCGCGGCCTCGAGACGCGGCGCGAACGTCTCGGTCGAGGTCACCTTCGAGGTCGAGACCAGCGTCGGGACGACCCTCGAGGGCGTCGCCGAGCGCCTCGCGGACGGCGACCCCGTCACACCCCGGGAGCTGTTCGCGCTGATCATGCAGGGCGAGCACGACCCCGCCGCACACGAGCGGATCGCGCTCGTCCTCGGCGAGGGCGACGTCGACGACCAGTTCCTCGAGCGACTGGCGACCTACCTCGAGGGCGAACTTCGGCGGCCGACGCCCTCGCGGGCGGTGATCCGTCTCGGCGACGGGTAGACGGACGCGAAACACCTAACAGGAATCGCCGCCAAGAGCGACGCATGACGGACTCCCTCGAGCGGACGGCGCGTATCGACGCCCCTCGGGACGCCGTTTTCGTAGGGGCCCCGTAGCCCCGCCTTCTACCCCGTATCGACGGATGTATTGTAGCCGACCAGCATTCACCGACAACGACCCGTATGGACGATCGAATCCTCCCCACGACGACGCACCGACGACGCCCCCGCCGGGCGGTGAGAGCATGAGCACGGATCCCGACGCGACCGAGCGCGAGGCGCCGAGCCTCGAGGGCGGCTACGATCCCGAAGCCGTCGAGAAGCGCTGGCAGGACCGCTGGGTCGACAGCGAGGTCTACGCCTACGACGGCGACCCCGGCCAGGATCCGAACACCACCTACGCGATCGACACGCCGCCGCCGACGGTCTCGGGCAGCCTCCACATGGGCCACCTCTACGGCCACACGGTCCAGGACTTCGCGGCCCGGTTCCAGCGGATGTACGACGGCGACGTCCTCTTCCCGTTCGGCTACGACGACAACGGGATCGCCAGCGAGCGCCTGACCGAGAAGGAACTGGACATCCGTCACCAGGACTACGAGCGCCGCGAGTTCCAGAAGCTCTGTCGGGAGGTCTGCGAGGAGTACGAGGCGGAGTTCACCGACAAGATGCAGGGACTGGGCTGTTCGATCGACTGGTCTCACACCTACAAGACGATCGAACCCCGCGTCCGGCGCGTCTCGCAGCTGTCCTTCCTCGACCTCTACGAGAAGGGCCGCGAGTACCGAAAGAAGGCGCCCGCGATCTGGTGTCCGGAATGCGAGACGGCGATCTCGCAGGTCGAGATGGAGGACGAGGAGCGGGGCTCGCACTTCAACGACATCGCGTTCGAGGTAGCAAGCGACGGCGCGGACCGCGAGGAGTTCGTCATCTCGACCACCCGCCCCGAACTGATCCCGGCCTGCGTCTCCGTGTTTGTCCACCCCGATGACGAGGAGAACCAGGATCTGGTCGGCGAGACGGCGCGAGTGCCGATTTTCGGCCACGAGGTGCCGATCATCGAGGACGACCGCGTCGACATAGAAAAAGGCAGCGGCGTCGTGATGTGCTGTACCTTCGGCGACCAGAACGACATCGAGTGGTACCAGGCCCACGACCTGCCGCTGCGGGTCGCCATCGACGAGTCCGCCACGATGACCGAACTGGCCGGCGACTACGAAGGCATGTCGACCGAGGAGGCCCGCGAGGCCATCGTCGAGGACCTCGACGACGAGGGCTACCTGCGGGACCGCTGGGAGATCACCCACGCCGTGCAGGTCCACGAGCGCTGTGACACCTCCGTCGAGTATCGCGTCTCCAAGCAGTGGTACGTCGAGATCCTCGATCACAAGGAGGAGTACCTCGAGGCCGGCCGGGAGATGGACTGGTATCCCGAGAAGATGTTCTCCCGTTACCGGCACTGGATCGAGGGCCTCGAGTGGGACTGGCTGATCTCGCGCCAGCGCGACTCGGGGATCCCGTTCCCGGTCTGGTACTGCGGCGAGTGCGACCACGAGGTCATGGCCCGCCGGGAGGACCTGCCCGTCGACCCGCTCTCGGACGAACCGCCGATCGATACCTGTCCGGAGTGTGGGAACACGTCCTTCGAACCCGAGGAGGACGTCTTCGACACCTGGGCGACCTCCTCGCTGACGCCGCTGATCAATGCGGGCTGGGACTGGGACGAGGAAGCTCAGGAGTTCTCGATGGACAACCCCGAGCTCTACCCGTTCGATCTGCGCCCGCAGGGCCACGACATCATCTCCTTTTGGCTGTTCCACACCATCGTCAAGTGCTACGAACACACCGGCGAGGTGCCCTTCGACGCGACGCTGATCAACGGCCACGTCTTGGACGAGAACCGCGAGAAGATGTCCAAATCGCGGGGCAACGTCGTCGCCCCCGACGAGGTGCTCGCGGACTACCCCGTCGACGCGGTCCGGTTCTGGGCGGCCAGCGCCGCGGTCGGCGACGACTTCCCCTACCAGGAGAAGGACCTGACCGCGGGCGAGAAGCTGCTGCGCAAGCTCTGGAACGCCTCGAAGCTCGTCGATAACCTGGCGCCCGAAGAGCCCGACGAGCCCGACGAGCCCGACGAACTCGAGGCGATCGACCGCTGGATCCTCGCGGAACTCGACGACGCCGTCGAGGAGCTGACGGCGTACCTCGCCGACTACGAGTTCGCGAAGGCCCGCGACCGCCTGCGGACGTTCTTCTGGAACACGTTCTGTGACGACTACTTAGAGATCGCGAAGGAACGCGAGGACAACCCCTCGACGCAGTACGCCCTGCGAACCGCCCATTGTCGGTTCCTCGAGCTGTGGGCGCCGTTTCTCCCCCACGTCACCGAGGAAATCTGGCAGGCCCGCTACGCTGGAGACGGAGGTCTCGACGAAACCAGCGTCCACGTCCGCGACTGGCCGACCCCGCAGGGGTACGAGGCCGACCTCGAGGCCGGCGAGGCCGCGATGGAGGTCATCTCGGCGCTGCGCCGGTACAAGAGCCAGAACCAGCTCTCGCTGAACGCCGCTCTCGAGGCCGTCTCGGTGTACGGCCCCGTCGACGGGTTCGAGGACGCGATCCGGAACGTGATGCACGTCCGGGAGCTGACGGTGCTGGAGGAACCGCCCGAGATCACCACCGAGGTCGCCGCGATCGACCTCGACTACTCGACGCTCGGCCCCCGCTACGGCTCGCAGGTCGGCGAGATCGACGCCGGCATCGAGAGCGGGGAGTACGAGATCGACGACGAGGAGGGCGTCCTCCGCGTTGCTGGTGAAGAGCTCGAGGACGAACTGTTCGAGGTCGAACTCGAGCGCACCTACTCCGGCGAGGGCGAGATGCTCGAGACCGAGTCGGCCGTCGTGATTCTCGAGTAGCACACCGAGTGCGGATTTCGGCCGCGAGCGCTACCGCGAACGGCTCGCCGACTCGGGACTCCCGACGGGGCGCTCCCGGGCCGCCTCGCACTTTTCGACCCGCGTCGCGAGCGCGAGAAACAGCGCCAGTAGCACGAACGCCGTCTCGCCGGCCGCGATCAGGCCCAGCGCGTCGGCGCCGAGGAACATCGGCTCGTCCCGGGGGACGGGAATCGTGGTGTGATGGGGCTCGCCGACGATCGGGACGAAGTAGTCGACGGTCAGGTTGAACCCGTACCAGGCGAGCGCGACGGCGACCCCCCAGACCGGGAAGTCCGTGATTCGGTGGAGGACGAAGGCCTGGACGACCATCGCGAGGTGGCTCCAGAACAGGAACTGGTACATCAGGAAGTCGGTCTGGGCCAGGTAGGTCTCGTGGAAGACGACGAGCGTGTACGGCGTCCAGAGCCCGAGGACGACGTTCCCGAAGAAGGCCAGCGCGGTCAGCCAGGGGAGTTCACGCCCGAGCTTCCAGGCGGCGATCGCCAGCGCGACGAGCAGCGTCGCCAGCGGACTGTCGGGCACCCACGGCCACATCGCCGTCGGCGTCGCGGCGAACTGGGCCGAGTAGTACCAGAACCCGAAGGCGGTGCCAGCGAGGTTGATCGCGACGACGACCCACGCGAACCGGAGCCCGAGGTCCTCGAGCGTCTTCGGCACGGGAGCGAGATAGCTCGGCAACGGATCGCGGTCGGGCAGCCCGGTCGACGCGGTCATCGTTCGGCGCGACGAACGGAACCCGCAAAACGGTAGCGGTCGCGGCCCGTCGGCGTCCGCCCGCAGCACTATCACCCCCGCCGCCGTTCGTTCGGACATGGCTTCGCGCACCGACGACCGAGGACGGCGAGTGCTCTCGACCGGACACGCGGTCTCGCTGCCGCTCGAGCTCTCGTGTACGCTCGGTGGGGTCGTCGTTCCGGCCCGCCGAGCGCGTCTGGAGGCGGTCTTGCCCGACGGGCTCTCGTCGCTGGGGATCGCCCCCCGCGTCGGCTGCGTCGCGCTCGTCGGGATTCGGTACCACCGCGTCGGCCGCGACACCGGCCTCGAACCCTACGACGAGTTCGCGGCGATCGTCCCCGCCGTTCGCGGGAGCCGAACGGACCGACCGCTCGCGCAACTGCTCGAGGGCGAACCGGGCGGGTACGTCCGCTGGCTGCCCGTGACGACCGACGCGTCGGTCGCGCTCGGCCGCGAGCTCTGGGGGTTCCCGAAGGAACGCGCCCCGATCACCGTCACCGACGGCCCGCGGGGTCTTCGCGTCGTCGTCGGCGATCCCGACGCGAGCGAGGAGACGGTGCGTCTCGAGGTGTCGCGTCCGCGAACCGCGATCCCGCTTCGGGGGACGGAGCTCTCGAGTTTCACCCACCATGACGGCGAGTTGCTCCGAGCGCGAATGCAGCTTCGCGGCGAGCTCTCGATCGGGTCGCCGATCGGGGCCGACCTCGAGGTCGCGCCGAAACTGGCGTCGGAACTGGGTCTGTGGCGCCGGCCCCTGACTCGAGTGTACGGCTCCCGCCTCCGCGCGCGATTGTTCGAGGGAGAGTCGATCGCGGCGAGAAGCGTCGACAAAGGACACGCGTAAGTGGGCCCGATCCCAACGCCGCGATATGCCAGAGAGTACCGATCTCGAGGAGCTCCGACGGGGGACGGACCTCGTCAAGCGCGGCTTCGCACGGATGCAGAAGGGCGGCGTTATCATGGACGTCGTCAACAAAGAACAGGCTCGGATCGCCGAGGACGCCGGCGCCGTAGCGGTCATGGCCCTCGAGGCCGTTCCGGCGGACATCCGCAAGCGCGGCGGCGTCGCCCGGATGGCCGACCCCGCGGACGTCGCCGAGATCGTCGAGGAGGTCTCGATCCCGGTGATGGGCAAGTCCCGAATCGGCCACACGAAGGAGGCCCAGATCTTAGAGGCCGTCGGCGTCGACATGATCGACGAGTCCGAGGTGCTGACGCCGGCCGACGACGCCTACCACATCGACAAGCGCGACTTTACGGCGCCGTTCGTCTGTGGCGCCCGGGATCTCGGCGAGGCGCTGCGGCGGATCCACGAGGGTGCGGCGATGATCCGCACCAAGGGCGAGGCGGGAACCGGCGACGTCAACCAGGCGGTTCACCACCAGCGGACGATCAAGGGCGCGATCCGCGAACTCGAGGGCATGACCCACGAGGAGCGGGAGGCCTACGCCCGCGAGATCGAAGCGCCCGCTGAACTGGTCCACGAGACCGCCGAGATGGGCCGCCTTCCAGTAGTGAACTTCGCCGCGGGCGGGATCGCGACCCCCGCCGACGCCGCCCTGATGATGCACCACGAGTGCGACGGCATCTTCGTCGGTAGCGGCATCTTCGGCGCCGAGAACCCCGCGGCGATGGGCGAAGCGATCGTCGAGGCCGTCAACAACTGGGACGACCCCGATCGTCTCGCCGACATCGCCTCGAACCTCGGCAAGGGGATGAAAGGCGACTCCAACGCGGACCTCCCCGAAGAGGAGAAGCTGCAGGGTCGGGGCGTCTGATCGGTCGGTCCCCGAGACCGTTCTCGAATACTGCCGATTTCGGGCCGTACGAATCGGTAAGCAGCTTCGTTTTCTCGGTGCCGGACGTACCGGTCCCATGAGTCAGTCGACAGCCCTCGAGCAGCGGTTCGATCGTCTCGCGGACGCCCTCGAGCGGCTACTTCTGGCCGTCGCCGAGGAGGCGGCGGACGAGACGCTGGCGGCGACGGCGGCAGAGCTGTGGGACGTCGTCGCCGAACTCGAGGACGTCCTCGAGACCGTCGACCTCGAGCGACTGCCCGATGCCGTCGACGGGGAGGCGGTCCCCGACGTCCTCGACCTCGAGCGACTGCCCGAGGCGATCCGGGAGCGGGACCCGGTGCTGGCGCTCGATCTCGACGCGCTGCGGCGCGCGATCGAGCTGCGGGAGCTCTGGAACGCCGTCGACCTCGTCGACTTCGGGCGGGAGTCCGACGAGCTCAGGGCCGAACTCGAGGACGTCCTCGGCCCCGACGCGTTCGAGTCGGACGACGACTCGGAGGCGGCCGAGGAACTCGAGGAGTTTACCGAGGAACTGACGGAGGAGGCGACGAACGCGGCGTTCCAGCAGGAGGTCATGGAACGGCTCGAGCCGGCCAGGGAGGCGGTGATCGACGCCCACGCGACGTTCGAGGAGCTGTACGAGTCACACCAGCGCGGCTCCGGCTACGCAGGACGGCGACCGACGTCGAACAACCCGACGGCGGTGTCCTCGATGCCCGTCGGCCCGCTCCCGGCGAGCGTCTCCACGCGGGTTTCGACCGTGCCGACGAACGTTCGCCACGCGAAGGTCGACGCGTTCCCGCGCGTGTACGGCCGTCGCTGGCGGAGCGCCCGACGCGACTGATCGAGCCGGCGCTACCACCACGTCCGCGGGGGCGGAACGATCCCGACCCGAACGAGCCCCAGCAACGCGAGGTAGGTCACCAGGGCGCCACAACACAGCGACAGCACGGGCTCCGGGGCGACTTGAGCGCCGACGGCGGCGAGCCCGACCGCGATCGCGAGCGAGATCGCCTGAACGTCACGTCGTTCCCAGTACCGACGAACGAGGTCGTACTCGCGGGTCGCGATCAGTTCAAACAGGACCGTCGCGAGGCCGCCGTAAAACAGGTAGAACGGGGAAAGGGAGGCGTTCACGAGGACGGCGGCGCCGACAAAGACGGCGAGCGCGACGAGGGCCAGCGCCGCGTCGGCTTTCGAACCCATCGGGTGCGGGTCAACCGTCGCGGTAGAGCCGCGCCCCTTCGCCGACGGCCGTCTGGTAGGCGCGGCTCTCGATCCCGGCTGCGTCGAAGGCGTCCATCATCGCGCCGGCGATCGCCCGACGGTCAGACTCCCGACAGACCGCGAGCACGCCCGGGCCCGCCCCGCTGACGGTGACCCCGGTCGCGCCCGCCTCGAGGGCCGCCTCCCGGACCGCGTCGTAGCCGTCGATGAGCGCGCTGCGCTCGGGCGTGACGATCTTGTCGGCCAGTCCTCGACCGACGAGTTCGGGATCGTTCCGGGTCATGCCGACGGCCAGCGTCGCGGCGTGGCCGACGGTGTCGACGACGTCCTCGAGGGGGGCGGTCTTCGGGACGACGCCGCGGGCGTCCCGCGTCGAGACGCTCGTCTCGGGGAGGCAGGCGACGAGGGGGACCGACGCGTCGACCTGGGTGACGCCGTCGTCGGTGGCGATCGTAAAGCCGCCCAGCAGCGAGGGGGCGACGTTGTCGGGGGGGCCCCCCCCCGACACCGGCCCCCCCCCCGGGGCGGCGAGCGGAACGAGTCCCCCCCGGGAGAGGCCGCGGTCGTAGAGGGCGTTGAGCGCGACCGCGCCCCCCGCGGCGCTGGCCGCGGAGGAGCCGAGCCCGGAGGACGGGCGGACGCCCTTGTCGATTCGGATCGTCGCCGGCGCCTCGAGGGCGTCGGCGACGGCGCCGACGGTGTTTTGCTCCGGATCCGTCGGGATGTAGTCGCTTCCGGCGCCGGTGATCGTGATCGACGTCTCCGGGGCTCGCTCGACCCGGATCACGTCGGCGGGCGCTCCGAGGGCGACGCCGAAGACGTCGAAGCCGCTCCCGAGATTCGCACTGGTCGCCGGAGCCCGCACGGTGAGCATGCCGAGTGCTTTCCAGAGGGCGGGGAAAAAGGTAGCGAACGACGCGAGATCCGACGCGGCGGCGGGTCAGTCGTCGGTCGCGGACGGCGTCGGCTCCGAGTCGGCGAACCGGTCGAGTCCCGCGACCAGCGCCGTCGAGAGGGCCAGCCCACCGAGCGCAAACGCGGCGATCATCACGAAGAACCAGCCGAGCGAGACGTCGAGCACGAACCCGCCCAGAGCGATGCTCGCGGCACCGAGCCCGAACTCGCCGAAGTAGGTGTAGCCGTAGGAGAGCCCCCGGGTGTCGGCGGGCGTGTAGACCGCGACGGCGTTCTGGTAGAACGGCTGGATCGCGAACAGGAAGAAGCCGAAGACGCCACAGAGCGCGACGATGGCGGCGAGTCCCATCCCCGTCACCGGGACGAACGCCACCGCCAGCACCGCGAGCACGGCGAAGATCGCGGCCATCCCCCGGGCGGGCGAGAACCGATCGGTCAGCTTCCCGCCGACGTACTGGCCGGCCATCCCGACGACCAGCAGTCCGACGTAGATGTAGTCGGCCGGTTCGATCCCCCGGAGTCCCTCGGACAGGGCGAGCGCGTCCGTGGCGGGCAGCCCGTGGAGGATCTCGGGGAGGTAGGTGAGCATTCCGCGGTAGTACAGTCCTTCGAAGGTGACGATGGCGAAGACGAGAGCGAACGTGCTCGCGAACAGAACCTTCGTGTTCGCGACCAGCTCGGGCAGCGACAGCGCCTCGTCAGGGCCCGCGTCGGCGTCGTCTTCGACCGCCGCGGTCGCCTCGAAGTCGGCGGAGAGCCCGTACAGCACGGCCAGCGCCCCGGGTGCGGCCAGTATCGCGGCGACGTGTTGCCACTCGAGGACGATCAGCAGGGTCGCGGCGGCGAACGGGCCGAGGGCGATGCCGGCGTTCCCGGCCATGCCGTGCCAGGCGAAGACGGTGCCCCGTTCCTCGACGCCCGTGCTGATGAGCGCCAGCCCGGCCGGGTGGTAGACGCTGGCGGCGAGCCCCCAGAGCAACAGTCCGACCGCGATCGCGTAGATCGAATCGAGATACCCCGCGCCCGCGATGAGGAGGAACGCCCCGCTCATCCCGGCGAGACAGAGGAGAACGAGTCGCTTCGCGCCGAACCGATCGACCAGCACGCCCGCCGGAAGGGCCCCGAACCCGAACAGCCCGTAACTCGGCGCGAGGACGAGCCCGAGTACGAGCAGCGAGACGTCGAACTCGGCGAGCCAGACGACCAGCAGGATCGGGATCGACGTCTCGAACCAGTGAACCAGTGCGTGACCGGCCATGGTGAAGCCGGCGATCGATCGGTCGTTTGCGTTCAGTGCCATTCGGTATCGATACGGGAACGCGCCGGCTATTAGCGGCTTGGGTCTGCGGCAAGGGTCGCCCGCGGCGCGGGCCGCGACGGCGGGACTCGCCGCCTACTCGTCCTCGTCGACGCCGACCGCCCGCGAAACGTCGTCGTCGGGCTACTCGCGCCCGTCCTCAGAAATCGAAGAGTTCTGATGGGCTCGTGAATCGGCGTTCGCCGATTCGCGACCGCCGACGACCAGTTCGCCGTCGTCGGTCTCGACGTAAACGTCGTCGGCGAACCCGCCCTCGGCGTAGGGGTGTTCGGGCTCCTCGAGCTTCTCCGGGGTCGAGGGTGCCTCGGGAATCCCGCCGACGGGCGCGAACTGGCCCAGCGGGTCGTCGATGGCGACGTCCCAGCGCTCGAAGAAGTCGCGGTAGCGGTCGTAGTGGTCGTCGAGTTCGTCGACGGGGAACTCCATCATCTCGGTCCAGCCGTGGTTGTAGAAGTCGAAGTTCGCCTGGATGTGGGTGATCTCGCGGGCCTCGGCTTCCGAGTACCCCTCCTGGAGCGCACGCAGGTACGCGTCCATCGTCGCGTCGAAGAAGGCGTCGAGTCGGTCCGTTCGTTCCTCGGCGTGGGAGGGATCGGCCTTCTTCGTGAATATTTTGGTGTGCAGGCGGACGAGGCCGGACTTGGCGACCGACCGGACGCCCGGCGTCTCGAGGGCCTTGCGATACGCGAAGTGCTGGGCGTTCTGGCGGATCTTCATGGCCGCGGGTACGGACGCCGTCCTCAAGAGCGGTTCGGATACGTACGTCGGCTCTCGGGTCGACCGTCGGACGGTCTGCTATCGTCAAACGGCGAGAGACGCCCACCGTTTACCACGGGGGAACAGTACCGGTTTTGCACGATCAGCAATCCGGCCCCGAGCTCGGGCGGGAGAGTTGTCGTTCCGTGGGTTCGACGGCCCGTTCGTCGACAACTGTGGTGACTGTCCGACCGAGGACGGAAAATGGACGAGATAGCAATATCCTTTAACCCGCATTACGAACGGTCAGGGTATGACCGAGTACGTCATCATCGGTGACGGGATCTCGGGCAGCTCGGCTGCCGAGACGCTCCGGGAGGAGGACCCGGACTCGTCGATTACCGTCATCACCGATGAGGGGGAGGCGCTGTACAACCGGATTCTGATCAAGGAGCACGCGAAGGGGAAGCTTCCCGAGGCGCCGATCTCGATCCACGAAGAGGGGTGGTACGAGGAGCGGGACATCGAACTCTCGCTCAACACCCACGTCACCGGCATCGATACCGACGAGAAGGTCGTCCGCACCCACGAGGGCGAGGGCGTCGGCTACGACAAGCTCCTGATCGCGACCGGGGGCACCCCCACCCAGCTCCCGGTCGACGACAGCGACGCCGAGGGGATCCACCACTTCTGGACGTTCCAGGACGCCCGCAAGATCCGCGAGAGCGCCGAGGAAGCCGAGAAGGGCGTCGTCGTCGGCGCCGGACTCCTGGGCATCGACTTCGCCGCGGTCTGTGGCGCCCAGGGCGTCCAGGGCAAGTACCTGATGCGGGGCGACCGCTGGTGGCGCTACGCCCTCTCGGGTGAGGGCGCGGAGATCATGCACGACGGGATGCGCGAGGTCGGCGTCGAACCCGTCTTCGACAGCGGCGTCGATCGCTTCGAGACCGACGACGACGGGCAGGTGGTCGCGGCGGTCGACCCGAACGACGAGCGCTACGAGTGTGACTTCGCCGGCGTCGCCATCGGACTGACGTTCAACACCGAATTCCTCGGCGACATCGGCCTCGAGCAGGACAACGGGATCGTCGTCGACGAGTACATGCAGACGAACCTCGAGGACGTCTACGCGGCCGGAGACATCACCCAATTCTACGACGTCCTGCTGGGCGAGCAGGCCCAGAACGGGTCCTGGGGCTCCGCGAAGGAACAGGGTCGGATCGCCGGCGTCAACATGGCCGCCGACGGCGAGGCCGAGGCCTTCGAGTGGGTCTCCTCGTACTCGATCACACACTTCGATTTCCCCTTCCTCTCGTTTGGCCACCCGACGCTGGGCGACGACTACGCCGAGCGCAAGTACAGCGACACCGAGTGGCGCCGGATCGCGTTCAAGGACGGCAAGGTCGTCGGCGGCGTCCTCATCGGCGACCTCGCCCCCCAGAGCAAGCTCAAACAGCTGATGCGCGAACAGCGCGACGTCGCCGACCAGAAGGAGGTCCTGCTCGAGGAGACCGTCGACCTCGACGACCTCGCCCCGCCCCAGGAGCAGTAGCCGCCCCCGTCTTCCTCGAATCGCCCGTTCGAACGGGCGTTCCGCTCGCGAACCGTTGGTCGCCGCCGGATTCTCAGCTCAGTTCAAGAACAACAGTTAAGTGACCCCACGCGTTTGGTAACGACACGCATGGCAACGACTACCAGTACGGGACGGACGCTGACGCTCAGGCGCGTCGACTCGGTCGCGGCGGACGCGACCGTTCGACACATCGACCAGCTCGACGAACACGCGCTCGAGCTGTTCTACGCGGCGCTTGAGGGAGCTAGACCGTTACCCGCGACTGGTACCGACCTCGAGCCGGGAACGGTCGTCGTCGCGACGGAGTACTACCGGATCGAGGCGACGTAGCCGACCGTTCCGAGGGGGTTGGAAGTATCGAAGCCGTTTTCCCGGCTGCGCCGTTTCGATAGCGTATGAACGGCGGTAGCGACATGACCCTGGCGTTCGAGCTCGAGGCGCTGAAGGAGCTCGCGTCGCCCGAGAGCGTCTTCGAGGACGCGAGAGGGTGGAGCGAGTACATTGGCGTAGTCTCGGAGAAACCCACCTACGTCGTCACGAACTACACGCGCAAGAACCGCATCCGACAGGACTTCTTCTCGGGCCCGCGCGGGAAAGCGGAGAGTCTCGAGGCCGTCAAAGACCAGTTCGACACCGAGCGGTACGTCTTCATCGGCGCGAACGAGGACGACGAGGCCCTCGCCGAACAGGTCGACTGGGAGTACCTCCCCGTCGAGGACGCCGCCGAGGCGGCCGACTGGATCGTCGCCAGCAGCGCCGACGACGAGGACGAAGACGCCGGAGCGGTCCGGGACGACTGGCCCTAACCGCGCGGAGTCGTCGACCTTTTACTGCTTCCGTCCTAACCGCGTCCAATGGTAGAGCCCCGCGTCCCCGGTTCCGAGCCCGACGACCGCCTCGAGCTTCCCTGCGGGGAGTCGTTGGACCCCCACGAGATCGACCTCGGCATGCGCGAGTACGACTGTCCCTGCGGCGAAACCCACGCCGTCGTCACGGACGTCCACCCGCCCTCGCGCTTTTTCCCCGAGTCGTTCGTGGTCGTCCTCCAGGAGCTGGTCGAGACCGACGACGAGTTCGAGGAGTTCGGCACGCCCCACCTGCTGGGCGTCGTCATGGAGGAGTTCCCCGAGGCCGTCGTCACCCACGACGCGAGCGACGACGGCGCGGTCGGCTACTCGATGTTGTGGGTCACCGACTTCGACTCCCGACGGCTGCACGAGATCGTCGTCGAACTCGTCGTCGAGCTGATGGAACACGCGATCAGCCACGCCGAGGACGACGCGGCGATTTCGGAGTTCGAGTCCCAGATGCTCGAGTTCGACGTGGGCGAGTTCGTCGAGCAGTACCGCCGCCAGCGGGAGTTCGAGGGCGAGCACGACCGGGCGCTCTGAGCGCCTGCGCGACTGCGGTCGCGGGCGCTCCGGCCGGACGCGGTTCCGAACGCGCGGTCCGCGGCGCCGGTTCGGTCCCCCTCGCGATCGTTCTCGAAACGGCGGGCTCCCGGGCCGTGACCGTTGACCCGTTATGCGAACGGACGCGTTCTATCACGATCGCTCCCTAGCGACGGGTACGACCGCGATCGGGCTCGGCCGTCGGTCGGTTCTCGACAGTATTCGAAATTCGAAATCGAGTTACGAGAATCGTATCGTTTCGTGGGGCTTATTACGATGTGCGAACTTCGAACGGATAGGACCAATGAGTACGGACCACCAGCGCGGCGGGGACGCCGCCACAGGGGACGGACGCACGATCCTGCTGATCGGCAGCGGACCGATCCAGATCGGCCAGGCCGCCGAGTTCGACTATTCTGGCGCGCAGGCCTGTCGGGCGCTTCAGGAGGAGGGCGCTCGAGTCGTCCTCGTGAACTCGAACCCCGCGACGATCATGACGGATCCGGAGATGGCGGACGAGGTCTACATCGAGCCGATCACGACCGAAGCCATCGCCGAGATCATCCGCAAGGAACAACCCGACGGCGTCATCGCGGGGCTGGGCGGTCAGACCGGGCTCAACGTCACCGCCGAACTGGCCGAGGAGGGCGTTCTCGAGGAACACGACGTCGAGATCATGGGCACTCCCCTCGACACCATCTACGCGACGGAGGACCGTGATCTCTTCCGCCAGCGCATGGAGAAGATCGGCCAGCCCGTGCCGGCCTCGACGACCATCTCGCTCGACGAGGGCGAGTCGGTCGCGGAGCTGACCGAGGCCGACCTCGAGGAGCGCGTCCAGGAGGCGGTCGACGAGGTCGGCGGGCTCCCGGTGATCGCCCGGACGACCTACACGCTGGGTGGTAGCGGGTCGGGCGTCGTCCACGAGTTCGACGAACTCCTCCGTCGCGTCCGCAAGGGACTGCGCCTCTCCCGGAACAGCGAGGTGCTGATCACGGAGTCGATCGCGGGCTGGGTCGAGTACGAGTACGAGGTGATGCGCGACGCCGACGACTCCTGTATCATCATCTGCAACATGGAGAACATCGACCCGATGGGCATCCACACCGGGGAGTCGACGGTCGTCACCCCCTCTCAGATCGTCCCCGACGAGGGCCACCAGGAGATGCGCACCGCGGCGCTGGACGTCATCCGCGAACTCGGTATTCAAGGCGGGTGTAACATCCAGTTCGCCTGGCACGACGACGGCACTCCTGGAGGAGAGTACAGGGTCGTCGAGGTCAACCCCCGGGTCTCGCGGTCCTCCGCGCTCGCGTCGAAGGCGACGGGGTACCCGATCGCCCGCGTGACCGCGAAGGTCGCGCTCGGCAAGCGCCTCCACGAGATCGAAAACGAGATCACCGGCGAGACGACCGCGGCCTTCGAGCCCGCGATCGACTACGTCGTCACCAAGGTTCCGCGCTGGCCCAAGGACAAGTTCGACGACGTCGACTTCGAGCTGACGACGGCGATGAAGTCGACCGGGGAGGCGATGGCCATCGGCCGCACGTTCGAGGAGTCGCTGCTGAAGGCCCTCCGATCGTCGGAGTACGAGCCCGACGTCGACTGGACCGACGTCTCGGACGAGGAACTCGAGTCCCACTATCTCGAGCGCCCCTCCCCCGACCGCCCGTACGCGATGTTCGAGGCCTTCGAGCGCGGCTACGACCTCGAGGAGGTCGTCGAGCTGACGGGCATCTTCGAGTGGTACGCCGAGCGGTTCCAGCGCATCGCCGAGTCGACCCGCGCGGCGCAGGAGGGCGACTTCGCCGAGGCCGCCATCGCCGGCCACACCAACGCGACGATCGCCGCGACGGCGGGCGGGGACGTCGACGTCGACACCGTCGAGCAGGCCGTGCCCGGCCGCACCTACAAGCAGGTCGACACCTGCGCCGGCGAGTTCGCCGCGGAGACGCCGTACTACTACTCCGCGCGCAAGTCGGAGTTCGACTCCGGCCCGCTCGAGGGCGCGGCGGCCGCGGGCGAGCTCGAGGTCGACCGCGACGTCGAGAGCGTGATCGTCGTCGGGGGCGGCCCGATCCGGATCGGCCAGGGGGTCGAGTTCGACTACTGTTCGGTCCACGCCGTCCAGGCGCTGCGCGAGCAGGGGATCGACGCCCACGTCGTCAACAACAACCCCGAGACGGTCTCGACGGACTACGACACCTCCGACGGGCTGTTCTTCGAGCCCATCACCGCCGAGGAGGTCGCCGACGTCGCCGAGGCGGCCGACGCCGACGGCGTGATGGTCCAGTTCGGCGGCCAGACCTCGGTCAACATCGGCGACCCGCTGCAAGCGGAGATCGACCGCCGCGGGCTCGACTGCGAGGTCATGGGCACCTCCGTCGAGGCGATGGACCTGGCGGAGGACCGCGACCGGTTCAACGCGCTGATGGACGAACTGGGCATCGCCCAGCCCGAGGGCGGGGCCGCCCACAGCAAGACCGAGGCGATGGAGCTGGCCCACGACATCGGCTACCCCGTGCTCGTCCGTCCGTCCTACGTGCTCGGCGGACGCGCGATGGACGTCGTCTACGACGACGCTGAACTCGAGGAGTACATTGAGGAGGCGGTCCGCGTGAGCCCGGACAAGCCGATCCTCGTCGACGACTTCCTCGAGGACGCGATCGAACTCGACGTCGACGCCGTCGCGGACGGCGAGGACGTCCTCATCGGCGGCGTGATGGAACACGTCGAGACCGCCGGGGTCCACTCCGGGGACTCGGCGTGTATGATCCCGCCCCGCTCGCTCGACGACGAGACGATGGCCCGCGTCCGCGAGGTCACCGAGGACATCGCAGAGGCCCTCGAGACCGTTGGCCTGCTGAACGTCCAGCTCGCGGTCCGTGGCGTCGGTAGCGACGAGGAGAGTACGGTCTACGTCCTCGAGGCCAACCCCCGCTCCTCGCGTACCGTCCCCTTCATCTCGAAGGCGACGGGCGTCCCGATCGCGAAGCTCGCGGCCAGGGTGATGGCCGGCGAGTCGCTGGCGGACCTCGAGATCGACGAGCAGATCCCCGAGCAGACCTCGATCAAGGAGGTCGTCCTCCCGTTCGACCGCCTGCCGGGTTCGGACCCGCGTCTCGGCCCGGAGATGAAATCGACGGGCGAGGTCATGGGTAGCGCCGACAACTTCGGCAAGGCCTACGACAAGGCCCAGGACGCGACGGGCAAGCCGATCCCCGAGAGCGGCACGGCGATCGTCGACCTCTCGGCCGACGAGTTCCCCGACCCGGAGACCGACGACGGGGCGGCGCTGGTCGACGGCTTCACCGACCACTTCGACCTCTGCGAGGAAGTCGACCTCGAGGAGGCCGTCAAGCGCGGCGAGGTCGACCTGATCGTCTCGCGGGACCGCGACCTGCTCGAGGTCGCCGTCGAGGAGGAGGTGACGTACTTCTCGACGCCGGCGAGCGCGAAAGCGGCTCTCGAGGCGCTCGAGGCGAAAGACGAGCCGATCGACGTCCAGGCGATCACCGGCCGTCCGAAGCGGACCGCCGAGTGGGGCCGGTAGCAGAAGTCGTAGTTCGGTTTGCTGGACACGATTCCGGGGACCGAATTCAGACCGGTCGAGTCGTTACGTGGGGCGTGCAGACGTACCTTTTTCTCGTCGGGTTCGCTCGCAGGGCTCGCTCACCACTCCTCCAAAAATCTACGCTAAAAAGCCGCCTCCGCGGGCTTCGCCCGTTTCGGCGGGGAACCGCTCGCTTCGCTCGCGGATGCTGGCCGTGATATCTGCTTCACCTGTACAGAACATGAATTTCACAGGCAACTTCGAATAGCGAATCGTTCGGCGATCACTCGAGCGTGTAGCGATCGAACCGCTCGATCGCGTACAGCGCCGACGTCGGCGGGGCGAGGAGCCCGACGACGAGGACGGCCCAGGCGACGCCGGCGATCTGGGCCGCGGTGATCGAGACCGAAGGGGTCGGGGCCCAGGCCGCCGTCGCCGAGAGGAGCGCGGCGATCGGTGCCGCCGCGTCGACGTAGAGCGCGGCCGCGGCGGCCGTCGGCAGGATCACCGCCAGCGAGTAGACGGCGAACGCCGCCTTGCTCGGCATCACCGCCTCGCGGCTGTTCGTCACGTTGACGCTGCCGAACCGGGGAAGCGCGGCGCCGATCCCGGTGGCGAGCGCTGGCGTCGCGACGGCGCCGACGGTCGTCGCCGCGGCCAGGGCCGCGGTTCGCTCGAGCGAGATCGGGCTGGCGAGACCGAGCGCCAGCGAGACGACGAGGCCGACGGGCGCCGCGACGAGGACGCCCGCGAGCACCAGCCCGGCGATCGACTGTCGACCCGAGAGCGTCGAGGTGACGACGGCGGGCAGCGCTCGGCCCAGATCCCCCAGCGGGTTGAGGGTGAACAGCGCGCCGGCCGCCCAGACCAGATAGACCGAGAGAACGACGGCGACGTAAGCGGGGATCGTTCCGGCCTCGAGGATCGCCTGGACGAAGCCGACGGCGCCGAACAGCGGGTAGCCGACGTACGCCAGGCGGATGGGCGCTCGCCTGGTCCGTCGGATCGCGGTGACCGTCACGGTCCGGGTCGGACGATCGACTCCGCGGGACAGGGCTCCCGCCAGTCGGCTCGAGGACGCCCCGGAGCGGTGCCGATCGTCGAACCGGGCCGGGTCGGCGAACCAGTGGACCCGCGCGGAGGCGACGCCGATCCCGACCGCGATCGGGGTCACGAGCGCCGTGCCGACGAGCGCGCCGAGGATCGCCGTCCCCGAGGCCGGGACGTTCGGGACGGTCGCGAGCAGGAGGTGGCCGGGCCAGCCCAGCGGTCCGTCCTGCAGGGCGACGAAGAGTTCGCTCACGACCAGGTCGAACCGCCCGGTCGCGATCGCGCCGAAGTACAGCGCCCAGAAGCCGACGAACAGGAACCACCGGTAGCGGGCGATCGGCTCGTAGGCGGTCACGAGGTGGCGAACCCAGACGCCGACCACGAACCCGACCGGGACCGCCGAGAGGAGCGCGAGCGCGGCGACGAGGACCGCGCCGACCACGGGTACCGCGGTGTCGGCGCCGACGGCGAACGCGCTCGAGAGCACAATCGCCGGAGGAAACACCCAGACGGCGAACAGCAGGATCTCGGCGCCGACGAGGCCGACGGCGGCGTTGCGGGTCGACGTCGAGACGAGCAGGAACGCCGGCTCGTCGGGGTCGGCGGCGGTAAAGGCCCGGATGGCGCTCATTCCGACCAGGAACAGCCAGCCGATCGCGACGCCGCCCGCGACCGTGTTCGTCGCCAGCGCGACGCTGCCGGCGGCCGGACCGTCGGCGAAGTGTTCGCCCAGCGTCGGCAGCAGGTACCCGCCCGCAACGGTCACCGACCCGAAGGCGAACGCCGCGAGCAGGCTCATCATGAGCAGCTTCGTTCGATCGGTCGTTATCGCGCGGACCGTTCGGCGAAACTCCGTCCGGGCGACGAGCGCGGCGGCGCGCGTCACCGCCGATCACCGTCGGGAGCCGGACGGCGGCGCGTGGTGGGGGGGACCATGCCCGATACCGCGTTCCGCCGCCACCTAAACGGTTCGGGTTCTGACAGGGAACGGCGTCCGCTCCGGGTGGCGAGCGATCGCCGAGCGAATCGGTCGGGAACGTCGACGTCCGATCTGTCGGTTTTACGTAACCAGCGACGGACGGAGGGGTATGGACGGCGAGGTTCCCGCGATCCGGACCGACGAACTGACCAAGCGGTACGGGGAGACGACGGCGGTCGACGGGCTGACGATGACCGTCGACCGCGGGACGGTGTACGGCTTCCTGGGTCCCAACGGGGCCGGAAAGACGACTACGATGCGGATGCTGACGACGCTTACCCGCCCGACCTCGGGCACGGCGCAGGTTGCGGGAGAGCCGATCGCCGACCGCGAGGCCGTCACCCCCCACATCGGTTACCTGCCCGAGGAGCCCCCGATCTACGACGAGCTCACCGGCCGCGAACAGCTCGAGTACGCCGCCGGCCTTCGGGACCTCCCCGAGGACGAGTCAGCGGAACGCATCGGGTCGCTGCTCGAGCGCTTCGACCTGCTCGGGGACGCCGACAGGCGCATCGAGGGCTACTCGAAGGGGATGCGCCAGAAGGTCGGGGTCATCCAGGCGGTGTTGCACGAGCCCGTCGTCGCCTTCCTCGACGAGCCCACCAGCGGACTGGATCCCCGCGCCGCGCGGACGATGCGGGAGACGATCGCCGATCTCGCGGACCGGGAGATGACGATCGTGCTCTCGACACACATCCTCCCCGTCGTCGACGAGCTGGCCGACGAGATCGGCGTGATCCACGAGGGCGAACTCGTCGCTCAGGGCGACCCCGAGACGCTCAAGTCCCGCGCCGAGACCGGCGAGACCCGCAGCCTCGAGGACGCCTTCCTCGAGGTCACTCGAGAGACGCCCGCGGCCGAGCGCTCGACGGAGCCGCGGCCGGAGTAGCCGGCGCGTGCGGTCGGGGTCCGCCCCCTCCGATCGCCCGGAGGAACCGCCCTCGGATATTAGTTAACAACAAAATATATTCAACTATAAGACACGATCGGTGGGGTATGGTCCCCCTTCGAAGCCGCCGCGAGGAGTCCGGCGGTGACCCGTTGCGATTCGCACTCGTCGTCGGGCTCGCGACGGTACCGTTTACGGTCGCTCTCTCCTGGCAGTTGCCCGAGGGAACGACCGCGGTCGGCGGCAGCGTCTCGGGGCTGCCATTGCTGGTCGCCGGGGCGCTCGTGGGGTATCGCTACGGCGACTGTGCGACTCGAGTTCGTCGCGCCGGCGTCCGAGCCGGCCTCGCCGCGTCGGTCGCGACGGTGTTGCTGTACGCCGCCACTGCGGTTTCGACGATCGGCGCCGCGTCGACGGCGGCGACGGCGGTGGCCGTCATCCTGGCTCCGTTCGTCGTCGCGGTGGGCGCGGCGCTTACCGTTCTGGTGACCGCGGGGACGGCCGCGCTCGTCGGCTGGATCCGTCGACGAGCCGACCCCGATCGCTGAACTGCGAACCGCGAGGACGGCCGCCAGCGAGGGGCGCTCGAGTCGCGGTGGTGGCTGCCCGTCCTCGGGTACGTCCTGCTGGCGCCGACGGTCGCGCTCGCCGTGGGGGTCGTCGACCCCGACGGCCGAGCGGGGCTCGCCCTCGCGCTCCTGGTCGTCTGTGCCGCCCTCCTCTCGGTGCCCGCCCTCCTCGGCATGTTCGTCGACGCGACCGTCCACCGACGCGGGTCGGCGTGGCTCCCGAACGTGTGGGCGTACGTCGGTCCCCCCGTCTGCGGGTTCGCCGTCGCGTACGTCGCCGCGTCCCTCCTGGGATCGCCGCGTCCCTCGGCCCCGGCCGCGGTCGCCTTTCTGGCCGTCCTCTGGGCGACGGCGGTCGTCTCCCTCGCGAACAGGTACCGCCGCCTCGAGACGCCGTAGCTCGGGGCCGTCGCCTCGCGCGGCGGGCGCTTCGCCGGCGAACGCGGGACGTCCGTAGCGGTCGCGAGCCGGCAGTCCGACATTCCTAAGCGCGACGGTCGCCGTGGTGGAGGTATGGAGTATCACGAGGCGGCGGACTTTTTGTTCGGGTTGCGTCGGTTCCGTCCCAAACCGGGGACGGAGTCGACGGCCCGGCTGCTCGCCCACCTCGAGGACCCCCAGGAGGGCGTCGATTTCGTCCAGATCGCGGGGTCGAACGGGAAGGGGAGCACGGCGCGGATGGTCGAGCGAACGCTGCGGGAGGCCGGGCTCTCGGTCGGGCTCTACACCTCGCCGCACCTCGAGGACCTGCGGGAACGGATCCGGGTCGACGGCCGGAAGATCCCGAAGTCGTCGGTCCGATCGTTCGTCGAATCGGTTCGCGACCACGTCACCGAGCGGGCCGCGGACGGGGAGTCCCCGACGTTCTTCGAGGTGTTGACCGCGATGGCGATCCGGGAGTTCGACCGCGCCGACGTCGACGTCGCCGTCCTCGAGGTCGGCATCGGCGGGCGCTACGACGCGACCAGCGTCGTCGATCCCGTCGCGAGCGCGGTCACGAGCGTCACCCTGGAGCACACGGGCATTCTCGGCGACACCGAGGCCGAGATCGCCCGCGACAAGGCCCACGTCGCGCCAGCGGGCGCGCCGCTGGTTACCGGCGCCTCCGGCAAGGCCCTGGAAGGGGTCCGCGAGGTCGCCGACGAGGTCGTCACCGTCGGGTTCGGCGACCGGGACGGGTCGGAGCCGGACGTCGGCGTCGCCTACGAGGGACGGGTGAACCACACCGAGGCCGTCGTCTCGATCGACGACGGCGACCCCCTCGAGGCGCGGCTCCCGCTGCTCGGGCGCCACCAGGCGGCGAACGCGGGGATCGCGGCGACGCTGGCCCGGCAGGTCGCGGACGTCACGGACGAGGAGCTCCGGCGGGGGCTGCGAAGCGCCCACTGGCCCGGGCGCTTCGAGGTGCTCGAGACCGAGCCGCTGGTGGTGCTCGACGGCGCGCACAACCCGGGCGCCTGCGAGGGGCTGGCCGAGACCCTGTCGGAGTACGACTACGACGAGCTCACCCTCGTCGCCGGCGTGATGCACGACAAGGACGTCGCGGGGATCGCCGACGCGCTGCCGACTCCCGATACGGCGATCGCCGCAGAGCCGGCGCTCGACCGGGCCGAGGACGGCGACGTCCTCGCGACGGTGTTCGAGCGAACCGGGGTCCCCGACGTGCGGGTTATCCCCGACGTTCGGGACGCTCTCGAGGCCGCGATCGCGGACGGAAACGCGGACGACTGCGTGCTCGTGGCCGGGTCGCTGTTCGCGGTCGCCGAGGCCCGCTCGCGGTGGACCGACCTGCAGGTGCCAAAGCGGGTCCGCGACCGCGACGACGCCCGCGAGGTGCTCTCGGGGGCCCACGCGACCGAGGACGACGTCGACGACGCGACCGACGCGGCGGTCCACCGGGTGGTGAAGACCTCGCTTCGCTACGAGCGGGCGACGGCGCTGCGGACCGAGCTGTGCCGGCTCGGCGGGGAGTGTACCCTCTCGGGGCTGCGCCGGAGCGACGAACGGATCGACGCCGTCCTGTCGGGCACCCTCGAGCAGTTCGCGGAACTCGTCGATCGCCTCGCGGCCCGCTCGGACGGGCTGGCCGCGATCGGTCGGGAGCTCGAGCGCACCCTCGAGCTCGAGGACGGGGCCGAAACCGACTCCGGCCCGCCCTCGGACGACGGCTCGTCGCCCCCCTGGGCCGACCGAACCGCCGTCATGGGCATCCTCAACGTCACGCCCGACAGCTTCCACGACGGCGGCGAGTACGACTCCCTCGAGGACGCGGTCGCCCGCGCGGAGGCGATGGTCGAGGCCGGCGCCGACGTGATCGACATCGGCGGGGAGTCGACGCGGCCCGGCGCCGACCCGGTCCCCGTCGAGGAGGAGATCGACCGCGTCGTCCCCGTCGTCGAGGCGCTGGCCGACTTCGACGTCCCGCTCTCGATCGACACGCGGCGGGCGACCGTCGCCGAGGCGGCGCTGGAGGCCGGCGCGGACATCATCAACGACGTCTCCGGGCTCGAGGATCCCGAGATGCGTTTCGTCGTCGCCGACCACGACGCGACCCTGGTCGTGATGCACAGCGTCGACGCGCCCGTCGTCCCGGATCGGGACGTCGAGTACGACGACGTCGTCGAGGACGTGATCGACCAGCTTCGAGAGCGGATCCTGCTGGCGGAGAAGGCGGGCCTCGAGCGCGGGGACATCGTCGTCGACCCGGGGATCGGCTTCGCCAAGTCGGCCCGCGAGAGCTTCGAGCTGCTCGATCGGCTCGGGGAGTTCCGGGCGCTGGGCTGTCCGATCCTGTTCGGCCACTCCCGCAAGTCGATGTTCGCACACCTCGGTCGGGACGCGGGCGAACGCCTCGAGGCGACGGTCGCCGCGAGCGCGATCGCGACCGAGCGGGGCGCCGACCTCGTTCGAGTCCACGACGTACCCGAGAACGTCGCCGCGGTGCGGACGGCGCTGGCGGCGCGCGATCCGGACCGATTCGAGTGGTAACCGGCGCAGTTGCCGGTCAAAGCTTCAACTGTCGGGGACCGGTACTGCCCGTGAGCGAAGCGTGCTCGAGGCCAATCTATGACAGACGAACACGATCACGATCTGCAAATCGAGGACGAACTGCCCGACGACCCGGTGGACGCGGCGAGCGAGATAGCCGGAGGGAGCCTCCGCGACGGGCGTCTCGCCGTGGTCGGCGGCGGGTTGCTGTTGCTGTCGACGCTCCGGTCGCTCGTTCGCGGACAGTTCCGGGCGATCCCGAAAGCCGCCATCGGCGCCGGGCTCGTCGGTATCGGGCTCCGGCAGCGCCGCGGGAGCGAGGGGACGACGTTCGAGCCCGATCTCGAGGAGATCGAGGGCGAGACCGACGGCAAGGAGACCAGCGACGAAGCTGCGGCCGCGGCCGAGCGCCCCGACGCCGGCCAGGAGTCCCAGATCGACGCGGCGGGCAACGTCGACGAGGAGCCCCAGCTCGGCGAGGCCGACGACGACGACGACGGCGATATCGAGTTCACCGACGATCCCGAGGAGGCGACCCACACGAAACCCGACGCCGACACCGACGACGAGGACCCCCGCCGAACCACCGACGGAGACGAGACGACGGTCGACGTCTCCGAAACCGCGATGGCCGAGGAGACCGCGGAGGCCACCGGTCCCGATCCCGAGCAGGCCCAGCCGACCCAGACCGACTCGACCGAGCCCGAGGACACCCCCGAGGAGGACGCCTCGGATATGAAGGTCGAACCCGACGACGAAGACGAGGAGGACGAGGACGGCGAGGAGAACTGACGTCGAGGGCGGTCCGGCTCCTGCTTTTCGTCGACCGTTACCGGGCGTGCCCGCTACCCCGAACGCGCCGCGGCCGCCTCGAGGATGCGTCGGGCGACACCGGTCGCGACTTTCGACCGCGAACACGGCAGTTTTGATCGGTGGTCGACGTAGATACCGGTAAATCGAATGCCGTGTCACGGACTGTCGCAATATCGGCTCCCACCTACGACGAAGCCGTCACAGCTATCGGCAACTCTTTCCTCCGTCTCCGACGGTATCGACAAGGGTTAAGTGCGCCGATCCGAAGGATCCACACGAATGTCTCTCAATCGACTGAGTCGAGGGGCTGCGGCCGTTCGGTCGCGGTGGACAGGCCTCGAGCGCGACTGGCAGAGCGTCGCCGTCGGAGCCGCGACCGTCGCGACTGTCGCCGTCTTCGAACTGCAGATCCCCTGGTAGCGAGATGTCGATCACGCGGTTTCTCCCGGGAATAGTCGCGCTCGGTCTCGGCGGCGTTCTCGCGCGCGCGATCGAGCTGACGCTCGGTCCCAACCACCTGCTCGTCGCCATCGCGCTCGGGTTCGTCCTGGCCAACGCCGTGGGCGTCCCCGATCGGCTCGAGCCGGGGATCGGTACCCACAAGCTCTGGCTCGGCGCCGGGATCGTCCTCATGGGTGCGTCGCTGACCCTCGAGACCGTCCTCGAGGTCGGCGGGACCGTCCTGCTGGTCGTCGTCGCCGTGACGGCGATGACGGTCCTCGTCGTCGAACTCCTCGCGCGCAACGTCTTCGGACTCGCCGAGCGACTCGGCTCGCTGCTGGCGGCCGGATCGGGTATCTGTGGCGTCTCCGCGGTCGTCGCGGTCGCCGGCGCGATCCGCGCTCGGGAGGACCAGATCGCCTACGCGGCGGCGACGGTGTTGCTGTTCGACGCGATCACCATCGTCGTCTACCCGATCGTCGGCGATTTGCTCGGCCTCTCCGACGTCGTCTTCGGCGTCTGGGCCGGCGTCAGCATGTTCTCGACGGGCCCGGTCGTCGCGGTCGGGTTCGCCCACTCGGAGGTCGCCGGCCAGTGGGCCACGATGGCGAAACTGTCGCGAAACGCCCTGATCGGCGCCGTCGTCATCGCGTACGCGAGCTACTACGCCCGCTCGGACTCGGCCGGTCGCCCCTCCCTGCGGACCCTCTGGGACGAGTTCCCGAAGTTCGTGCTCGGCTTTCTCGCCCTCGTCGCGCTGGCCAGCGCCGGCGTCTTCTCGCCGGCCCAGCAGGCCTCCCTCGAGAACGCCTACAACTGGCTGTTCGTGCTTGCGTTCGTGGGTCTGGGAACGGAGATTCAACTCGCCGAACTCCGGAGTACGGGGCTGACGCCCGCGCTGGTCGTCCTGCTCGCGTTGCTCGTCGCCAGCACGGTCTCGCTCGTCGTCCTCGCGGCGCTGTTCTGACCGTAACGGCGCTGCAGGGCCACTCACCCGCCGACGAAGTCGGATTCCCGTCGAAGTCTACGGCAATACTTGCTACCGGTCCGAGACGGCGGCCGCTCCCGGCGAAACGGCGCAGTTCAGGCGCGAGCAGGCGGGAATTCGATCGGACGAGCGAGTCGGACGATCGCGGATCGTCGCCGCGAACGGGTCGTCCGCCGTCCGTTCGGCCGAAAACGGCGGAAACGGCGAGATCGGGGCCGACCCGCCAAACCGTGGGACGCGTTCGCGTTCGTGCGAGAGCTTTGCTGGTTTCGGGTTGAAAACCAAATAATTGCAGGCTAACGAGGGGATACAAGCGTCTAGTGGGTAGGATGGGGCACGCATGGAACGGGGTTACTCGCGTCGCTCTGCACTGACCGCACTCGGGGCCGGGTCTGCGGTCGCGCTCTCGGGGTGTCTCGCCGGGTCGGATTCCGACTCCGGCTCGGGACCGACGATACGCATCTCTGGGGGCGTCGGCCCGCTGCCGATGGTACAGGTCTGGGCCGACATCTACACCGACGAGCGCGACGTCGAAATCGACGTCTCGGGAGGCGGCACCGGCGTCGGCGTCTCGGACGTGTTGAACGAGCAAGTCGACGTCGCGATGATGGGACGGGGCCCCGAGGAGGCCGAACTCGAGCAGGGGCTCGTCGCGACCGCGATGCTCATCGACACCGTCGTTGGTACGATCAACGTCAACAACCCGATGTACGACGAGATCCGGGAGCGCGGGCTCACCCAGGAGGAACTCGCGGCGATTTTCAGCAAGGAGATCACGAACTGGAACGAGGTCGTCGAGCCCGACGTCGACGAACCGATCTTCGTCTACGGGCGCTCGGACTCCTCGGCGGCCTACCAGAAGTGGGGCGAGTTCCTCGGCGGCTACACCGAAAGCGAACTCGAGGACATGGCCGACGGGAACTTCGACGGCGACCAGCAGGTCGCTCAGGCGATCAACAACGACACTCACGCCATCTCGCTGAACAACATCAACTACGTCTACGACTTCAACACGGGCGACCTCGAGATGAACATTCGACCCGTTCCGCTGGACCGCGACGGGAACGGGACCCTCTCGTCGGAGGAGGACTTCTACGACACCCGCGACGACTTCCTCACCGCCGTCGAGGACGGGCGGTACCCCTCGCCGCCGGCCCGCGACATGTACCTGGCCGCGAACGGGGAGTTCGACGACGCCGCCGCCGACTTCGTCGAGTGGGTGCTCACCGAGGGCCAGCAGTACGTCCGCGAGAACGGGTACGCGCCGATCGGCGACGAGAAACTCGAGAAACAGCGCGAGATCCTCGCGGAGGCCTCGTAGATGGGGACGACCGAAACCCGCTCCGAGGGCTCGAGCCGGCTCGACCGGCGGCTCCTGCTCGAGCGTCTGAGCAGTTACTGGCTGGTCGGCGCCGGCCTCTTCGCGGTCGCGCTGTTCGGGCTGATCGTCCTGACGCTCGTCCAGCGGTCGCTCCCGGTCGTCGCCGAGCACTCGCTGCTCGAGATGGTAACCTCGGCGAACTGGGACCCCGCGGCCAACGAGTTCGGGTTCCTGCCGGCGATCGTCGGCACGATCTACGTCACCGCCCTCTCGATGGCGATGGGGACCCCGATCGCGCTCCTCGCGGCGATCTACATCGCGGAGTACGCGGAGGGGCGAACGAAGGTGCTCATTTCGTCGTTCATCGACCTGCTCGCGGCGATCCCGAGCGTGATCTTCGGGCTCGTCGGCCTGATCGTCGTCGTCCCGTTCGTCGGCGACTACCTAGCGCCTGCCGTCGGCGCCCACAGCATCGGCCTGGGGATCGTGACGGTCAGCCTCGTGATGGCGATCATCGTCACCCCCTTCATGATCTCGCTGTCGGTCGAATCGCTCGAGGCCCTGCCCAACGAACTGCGGGAGTCGTCGCTGGGCGTCGGCGCGACGAAGTGGGAGACGATTCGGACGGTGCTGCTTCGGGCGGCGGGGCCGGGCATCTTCTCGGCGATCCTGCTCGGCTTCGGGCGCGTCTTCGGCGCGACGATCGTTCCCGCGATGCTCATCGGCGGCCAGACGGCGATCCCGGAGAGCCCGTTCGACGCGGGCCAGACGCTGCCGACGCTGATCGTCAACGACTTCGGCGAGCTGATGTCGATCCCGCTGACCCAGTCGGCGCTGATCCTGGTCGGACTGATGTTGCTGGTGATCGTCTGGCTCTTTAACTTCGGGGCGATGCTCGTCCGTCGCCGCCTGCAACGGAGGTGGCAGTACTGATGGACCGCTACACCGAACAGCGCCTGTTCGGCCTCCTCGCTCGGGCCAGCGCCGCGCTCGTCCTCGCGGTGCTCGCGCTCGTCGTCGGCGTCACGCTCTACCGGGGCGGACGCGTCTTCGTCACCGATCCCGCGGTCGCGGTGACGCCGCCGGGTTCGCGGTACATGTTAGACGGCGGCGGCGGGTTCCTCCACGCCGTGCTGGGCAGCATCTACATCGTCGTTCCCGCCACCGTGGTCGCCTCGATCCTGGCGATCTCGACGGCGATCTACCTCCAGAGCGACTACTCGAGCGAGCGCACCTCGGACGTGATCAATATGTTCCTGAACGTGCTCTGGGGGACGCCGCCGATCGTCTATGGGGTGTTCGTGCTGACGCTCATCATCGCCGCCGGCGCCCAGACGAGCCTGATCTTCGGGACGGTCGCGATCGCGATCTTCCAGTACCCGATCATGACCCGGTACGCAGACGAGGCGCTTCGCTCGGCTCCCGACACGGTCAGGGAGGCGTCCTACGGCCTCGGCGCCACGCGGTTCGAGACCGCCCGGATGACCGTCCGCGCGGCGCTGCCGGGCATCATCGCCGGGATCATCATGGGCTTCGCCCGCGGGATCGGCGACGCCGCCACCGTCCTCTTCACGGCCGGCCGGAGCACCCAGATGCCCGGCGGCCCGTTCGACTCCGCGACGACGCTGCCGATCCTCATCTTCGAGCAGGCGTCGTCGTTCAACGCCGAAGTGCGCTCGCACGCCTACGCGGCGTCGTTCGTCCTGATCGTCGCCGTGCTCGCGTTGATACTCGTCTCGAAGCTCCTCGCGGGGAGATTCGCCCGCTTCGCACCAGGAGGCAGACACTCATGACAGACGACACCGCAATCCGCACCGACGACCTCGAGGTAACGTACACCGGCAACCGAGACGTGACCGCGCTCGACGGCGTCAGCGTCGCGTTCGACGAGAACAAGCTGACGGCGATCATCGGCCCCTCGGGCTGTGGCAAGTCGACGCTGCTGAAGTCGCTGAACCGCCTGCACGAGATCCAGCCCAACGCCGAGATCGACGGCGAGGTCTACCTCGGCGACGAGGCGATCTACGACACCGACCAGCCGCTGCCCGAGATCCGCCGCCGGGTCGGCTACGTTCCCCAGACGCCGACGGCGCTGCCGCTGTCGATCTACAACAACGTCGCCTACGGCGCGAAGATCCACGGCGACTACTCGAGGGCGGAACTCGACGACCTCGTCGAGCGCTACCTCCGGAAGGTCAACCTCTGGGAGGAGGTAAAGGATCGGCTCGAGGACCCGGGCGCCGAGCTCTCGACCGGACAGATCCAGCGGCTCTGTCTTGCCCGATCGCTGGCCGTCGAGCCCGAGGTCCTGCTCTGTGACGAGGTCACCTCCGCGCTGGACCCGATCTCGGCCGAACAGGTCGAGGAGACCCTCGAGAACCTCAAAGCGGAGTACACCATCGTCATGGTCACCCACAGCATGGACCAGGCCAAGCGGCTCGCCGACGACGTGATCTTCCTCTATCTCGGGGAGCTCGTAGAGGCCAACGACACGCGCTCGTTCTTCGAGAATCCCCAACACGAGCGGACCCAGGAGTTCGTGAAGGGACACACCGCGGTCGACTACGACGAGCCCAGCGAGGGGGCCGCGGCTGACGAGCCCCCCGTCGCCAGTCGCTAGCCGGTCGGTTCGTAGACCTCCACCCACCCGTCGCTTCTCACCTTGACGAGGTACTCGGTGTAGCGAAATTCGACGGTTCCCGTCCCACGTCGGGACCCGTTCCCGCTGTCGGAACCGAAGAACGCGTCCTCGACACCGGCGACATCGACGCTGTCGTACAGCGGCGGGGATTTCACCTCGCTCGGGGAGATCCCCTCGGCTTCCGCGATGGCGAACACGATCACGGTCGCGAGTCCGCCGTCGCGGTCGGGATCGTATAACTGTTGTGTGGCCTGCTGCCAGTGTGTCTCCCGGCCGAGGGTCGGATCGTCGCTGCTGTCGGTTCCGCCGTTACCGTCCCTCGTCATCCATCTCACTCCGTGCGTGCGTCTCCTGAGTACTGTCGACGCTCGCCCCCATCCCTTCGAGTGCGGCCAGGACCTGAGCGGCGTTCTCGGCGGCCGCGATGGTCTCGCTCGCGTCGTCGAAGGTGATGACGCCCTCGTCGACTAACTTGGGAACGTGGGCGTGATAGAGCGAGACGTAGGCCCGCTCCCGCTGGCGGGCAGTAACCTCGTGCTCGGGGCGGTCGTTCTCCCACGCGGCGAGTTTCGTGGCCAGATCGGTCAGCGACCACTCCGTGTCCTCGAGCAGCGTGTAACAGAGGTATCGACGCCGCGGATGACCCAGCGCCTCGTAGACGTGATCTAACTCCAGTATCCCCCGCGGAGGGGGGGGGTCGTTCCCCGGTCGACGGACTCCCGGATTCGGTATCGGTGTCGTCACGTCGTTCGGAATCGTCGGTCATACTGTCTACGGAGAGGTTCGGCGAGTTATTAAACACCGCTGCCAGTTAGTTACGTGACACGGATGAGGGCACGAAACGTCTCTCCGTTCTCGGGGAGCCGCTCGAGCGAGTCGCTTCGGCCGCAGAACCTATTTGACGATCAGCGAGAAACGAACGACCATGTCCGACGGCAACTTCGAGGGCTACGGGGGCCGCCACGTTCCGGAACCGCTTCGCGACCCGCTCGAGCAACTGGCCAGCGCTTACGACGAGGTCGGCGCGACCGAGGAGTTCCGAGCCGACCTGCGAGAGCTCCTCGAGGACTTCGCGGGGCGACCGACCCCGCTGTACCACGCCCGGAGTCTGAGCGAACGCTACGGCGCCGAGATCTACCTCAAGCGCGAGGATCTGCTCCACGGGGGCGCCCACAAGATCAACAACGTCCTCGGGCAGGCGCTGCTCGCGAAGCGCTCGGGTCGCGAGCGGCTGATCGCCGAGACCGGGGCGGGCCAGCACGGCGTCGCGACGGCGATGGCGGGCGCCCTGCTCGATCTGGAGACGGAGATCTACATGGGCGAGAAGGACGTCGCCCGCCAGGAGATGAACGTCTTCAGGATGCGCCTGCTCGGCGCCGAGGTCAACGAGGTCGCACGCGGCGACGCGGGACTGGCCGACGCCGTCGACGCCGCCCTCGAGGACTTCGCGGAAAACGTCGCGGATACGCACTACCTGGTCGGCAGTGTCGTCGGGCCGGACCCGTTCCCGCGGATGGTCCGGGACTTCCAGAGCGTGATCGGCGAGGAGGCCCGCGAGCAGTTCCGCGAGCGGACGGGCGATCTGCCCGACGCCGCGGTCGCCTGCGTCGGCGGGGGGTCGAACGCGATCGGGCTCTTCCACGCCTTCCGCGAGGACGACGTCGCCTTCTACGGCGCCGAGGGCGGGGGCGAGGGAGCGGACTCGACGCGCCACGCGGCGCCCCTGGCCAGCGGCACCGACGACACCCTCCACGGAATGAAAACGCGGGTGCTCGAGGACGACGTCGAGGTCCACTCCGTCTCGGCGGGGCTGGACTACCCCGGCGTCGGTCCCGAACACGCGATGTTCCGGGCCGTCGGCCGCTGTGAGTACACCGCCGTCACCGACGACGCGGCGCTGGCGGCGTTCCGGGAGCTGAGCGAGACCGAGGGAATCATCCCGGCGCTGGAGTCGAGCCACGCGGTCGCCCGCGCGATCGAACTCGCCGAGGACGGCGCCCACGAGACGATCCTCGTGAACCTCTCGGGACGGGGCGACAAGGACATGGAGACCGCGGCGCGGAAGTTCGACCTCTAGAGGCGGTTCCCGACGAGCGCGCCGAGGGGACCGAACGCGGCCGGATAGACGACGCCGACGAGCCCGATCGCCGAGACCGGCGTCGGGCCCGCCGAGAGGCCGCTCGCGTCGACCGTCAGGAGGATCAGACCGACCAGCGCCGCCGGGAGGTAGCCGAGCACGACGGCGAGCCCGTGGATCGCAGCGGCGGTCGTCGGCAGCCTCGGCTCGCCGATCCGAACGGCGACGCCCGCCAGGAACAGCAGCGCCGGGGGAACGACGACGAGCAGCGCGCTTACGTCGTTCATCGCGCTGACGAGGTTGACCGTCTCGCCGCCGAACAGCTCCGGAACGGTGCTGGGCGAGAGGTGGGCGCCGTAGAACAGCCAGCCGACCACCCGCCACTCGTCCCCGCCAGTCACCGACGCGATCAGCTGGGCGAGCGTCGAGGTCCGAACCGCCGAGGCGGTCAGCAGGTAGACCAGCAGATACCCGCCGAGCCAGGCGCAGACGCCGCTGGCCGCGCCGCGAGCGACGGGGAACCCGGAGTCGGTAGCGGTCATCAAGAGGCGAGACGAACGCTACGGGATGGAGGTGACGATCGTCACTGCTGCGAACGCGAAGACGACCGCCATCAGCGCCGCGTCGCCCTTCGTTCCGTACCCTCCGACGGTATCTTTGGTTGTGGCGACGAGCGCGACCAGACACCCGAGCAACGCGAGGAGCGCGATTCCGGCGTACGCGACGTAGATCGACGGGAGCATACGTCGGTACAGTCGGCCCGCCGTCCTAAACGTTTGGAACCGCCCTCGGCGCCGATCGAACGATTATAATGCGCTCGCGGGCTACCGAGGTCCATGCGGATGGAACTGCGGGTGTGCAAACACTGCTACAACGGCGAGCACGGTAACCCCCAGAAGACGGCGGTCACGGAGGATATGGTCGCCTGCGCCGAACAGATCCGCGAGTACAAGGACCTCATCGGCATCGACTCGCTGTACATCTCGATGGTCGAGGAGGGCGACCGGGGCGGCGCGGAGGCACTGACCGTCTACGTCGCCGACATCGAGAACGACCAGATCCAGATGAACGATACCCAGCTGGTGATGGAAGACGACGACGGCAACGTCCTGGTCTACCCCGATCCCGACGACATCCTCGAGGTGCTCACGCGCAACATCGATCAGATCGACGCCCAGACCCGTCAGGACGTCGGCGTCGAGCTCTCGCCCGACAGCGAACAGATCCTCTCCTAGGTCCCGATCGCGTTTTCGCCGAACACTCCCTCGATCCGGACAGTAGCGACGTCCGTCGTCGTACGGTTCGATTAAGGGTCGACTTTTAACTCGAATCGTCACAACAGTAGAGGTATGACGGCCGAAAAATCGGAGCGGAAACGAGTGGCGGCGATCTGCGAGAACTGCGAGACGGTCCACGCCGCACACGTCGATTCCGGCGGCGAGATTAACCCGATCGGAAGCGGAGCGTGTCAGTGTGGCGACGGCGCGCTCCGGATCATCGAGGACAGTCCGGAAGGGTTCGAGGACGCGGACGACTGAGGGAGTCGAACGGCCTACCGGTCGTCGTGAGGGCGAATCTGACGGAGTGTTGGGCGCTCGAGCGCGTTACTCCCGCGAGCCGCCGTCGGTCGCGACGCCGTCTCGCTCGGTCTGGGCCTGCTGTTGGCGCTGTTTCAGGTACCGCACGCGCAGGATGTTGCCGTACATCGAGAGCGCGAGCCCGATGAACAACACGAGCATTCCGACGTTGATCGCGATCGTTCTGAACATGTTCCCGTCGGCGAAGGCGAGGGAGTCCGGAATCGGGTAGCCGCCGTAGCTCATGCTGCCGGCGAGCACGCCGGCGATGCCGACGATGACCATCGCGCCCAGCAGGTTCGTCGCCCACTTCCAAGTCGGCTTGAGCCGCAGCCGTTCGATCCCGGTCGTCTCGTACTCGTCGGGATCGCCGTGGAAGTTCGGCGTGTCCTTCTTCGGCAGGAACGCCTTCATCTCGACCGGGTAGAAGGCCGGATGACAGGCGTGCTCGAAGGTGTGAAACATCACGCCCATCAGCATGATGACCCCGAGCAGGCCGTGGAACGCGACGAAGCCCATCGCGACCGACTGGGAGTTGTAAAACTCCATCAGCCAGGTCTTCTGCCAGATGAGCAGCCCCGAGACCATCAGCAAGACGAGTTCGACGGTGAAGATGGCGATGACACCCTTCCCGACGTACGACAGCAGCGGGACCTCGTCGGCCTTGTAGCCGGCGAACTGCCTGGCGTGGGGGTGGCGCTCGTCGGCGTACCCGAGCGCGAACTTGACGTCCTGGACGAATGCCATCAGATCAGCCTTCGGCTTGGGCAGGACCTCGCGCAGGTTCGAGCGACTCGAGGCCCGAAGCAGCATGAACAGCACCCAGAAGACGGTCAACACGATGAGCGAGAAGCCGGCGGCGCGGTGGATCGTAAGCACCCAGTCGTTGCCGCCCATTAGCTCGACGAGCCACCACAGTTCCGCGTTGAACGCGATGGCGTACCCCGTAAAGAACAGGAAAAACACCGTCAGCGCCAGCAGCGAGTGGAAGGTGGTCGTGACTCGAGAGAACTTGCCGTGGTCTAAGTTCGTCACGCGCGGTCACCCCCGCTGGTGCGGTCGGACTCGGCGGCCCGGTCGCCGCCGTCGGCGCGAGCCGACGGCTCGGCGCCCCCGGGCGGTCGCATACGGTCGGCGAGCCGGCGGAACGCGGCCCAGTGGACGACCACCATCAGGATGATGAACACGCCCATGATCACGTCGGCGAAGTGAAGCACCGAGATCAGCGCGTTGAGCAGCGGCTCGGTGTTGCCGGCGACCCAGCCGGTGCCGACGCCGCCGCCGGCGACGGTCGGCCGAACCCGGAGTACCGTCTGGTAGAACGGTCCCTGGGACAGCCAGACCGAACCGACGGCGGCGACGAGGCCCGCGATCGCGGCGATCCAGAACGCCGCCGTATCGGAGAGGAACCCGTCGGTCCCGTTCGAGTCGTCGGCGCGCGTCTCGTCCCCGCTCATGATTCGAAGAGGTCGGCGTCCTCGCCGAAGATGATCCGCATCGACTCCTCGTTGAAGAAGGAGCCGCTGTCGCGCTGGTCGAGTTCGTCGGCGATGTCGCCAGCCGAGCCGACGAGCAGGGCGTTAGTCGCACACTCGTCGACGCAGGCCGGTGCCTTGCCGACCTCCTGGCGCTCCTTGCAGCCGGTACACTTGTCCATCGTGCCACCGGTGCCGACGATGCTCGCCGACCCCTCGCCGCTCTCGGGGAACTGGGGCGCGCCGAACGGACAGCCCGACAGGCAGTACTGACAGCCGACGCAGAGGTCCTCCTCGAGGTCGACGAAGCCGTCGTCGCTCTTCTGGAGTGCGTCGGTCGGACAGACCGAGACGCAGGGGGCCTCCGCGCAGTGGTAACACTGCATCGGCAGGTTCGTCTCGCCGGGGTTGACCCCGTCCTCGAGGGCCTTGGTCTGCTGACCGTTGTACCCCGACTCGGCCTCCCGGCCCTCGAGCATCTTCACGACGTCGATCCGTTCGCGCTGGGGCTCGACGTCCCAGGTCCGTTTGCACGCGACGACGCAGGCGCCGCAGTCGATACAGGCCTCGACGTCGGGAAACAGGCGCATTCCCTCTCCGACGCCCATCGTCCCGTCGCCGATTCGGTTTCGTTGTGATTCGTTCGTAGACATCGTTAGTCGTCAGCGAGCATGTCGTGCTCTCGCACGTCGTACTGTTTCTGGAGTCCGAGTTCCGCCTCGTCCTGCGGGAAGTCGATGAACTCCATGTCGTACTCCTCGATCCGTTCGGGCGTGGCCGGCAACACCCGGACCATCCCGACTTTCGTCTCCTGCATCTGGGTCTCGGCGTCGAACCCGCTGGCGGTGACCACGTTCGTCGAGTCGCCGATCGCCAGCGGTTCGGTGCCGTCGGGCCACTGGTCGCGCTGGTCCTTGCCGGCGAAGACGCCGCCCCAGTGGTACGGCAGGAAGATCTCGTTGGGGTGGGGTTCGGCGGTTTCGGTCCGGTAGTCGACCTTCGCTTTCACCAGGATCGCGCTCTTGCCCGCGCCGGCGGGCTCGATGATGACCATGTCCTCGCCGCCGGTGATCCCGAGCTCCTCGGCCATATCGGGGTGGATCTCGGCGTACATGTGGGGCTGGAGGTCTGCCGTCAGCGGGTTATTCCGCGTCTCGGAGCCCCCGCCCTGGTGTTCGACCTGGCGTCCGGAGGTCATGATGACGTCGAACTCCTCCTCATGGACGCGCTGGGTCGCTTCCTGCTGGGTCGCGGCGTTGTTCTGGTCGAGCCGGAAGACGTTCTGTTGCTGGCCGTTGGCCGGCCACTCCTCGGTGATCCCGAGGTGCGGGCTCTGGATCGGCTCCCGGTGGACGGGAACGGTGTCGAGGAAGTTCCAGGCGACCGCCCGGGCCTTCCCCCGCCCCGTCGGCGGGTCGGGCTGGGCGGTGTCGAACTGTTCCCAGAACTCCATGTCGAGGTCGTGGTCGTACTCCTCCTCGAGGGCCTGTGCGGCGTCCAGCGGCGACTGGTCCTCGCTCAAGGCGTACTCGACGGGCAGCGTCATCTGGTGGGGTTCGGAGACGTCGTCGGGCAGCACCGTATTGTAGTGGGGGTACTGCGGGACCCCCTCGACTTCGCCGTCCCACCACTCGGGTTCGTACGGCTCCCGGAGCATGTCCAGGCCCTCCTCGCCGCGTTCGTCGTACGTCTCGGCGAGCGGGTACTCCTGGTCGATGTCCATCTCGTCCCACTCGTCGGGCGTCGGCGCCTGGATCCCCCAGTTGGTGCGGAAGTCGTGTCCGCCCTCCCGGGGATCCATGTCGTCGCGCCAGATGATCGGCGTACCGGTGTGACCCTCGCCCCAGTAGGGCCAGGGCAGCGACCAGTACTCGCCGTCGACCGGCGTTCCGGGCGCGTCGGCGCGCAGGTCCTCCGTGCTGAAGAGGTGGTCGTACTCGCGGTGTTGCTGGAGCTTCTCGGGAGACTGCTGGTAGCCGATCGAGCGCGCCCCGAGGTTGATCTCCCGGAGCGCGTCCTCGTAGGTGCTCTTGCCGTTGTAGAGGCCGTCGCCGCTCCCCCAGTTGAAGTGCTCGCCGAAGCCGAGCGCGTCGGCCAGCTCCTGCATGATCTGCAGGTCGGGCTTGGAGTTGTGCGCCGGCGGGCCGGCGGGTTCGCTCCACTGCACCGATCGGTGGGTGTTCGTCAGCGAGCGGTAGTGCTCGTACTGGCTCGAGGCCGGCAGCAACAGGACGTCCGAGTCGTCCGGCAGCGTCCCCGCGACCGAGGGGAAGACGTCGACGACGACCATCATCTCGAGGGACTCCATCGCCCGCTTCATCTTCTCCATCTCGCTGATGGAGTTCGCCGAGTGCCCCCAGAAGAACGCCATCTTCAGCGGGTTGGGCTGGTAGAGGTTCGACTCGTGGAGCCGACCCTCCTGCCCGAGTGCCGCCTCGTACCAGCGGGCGACCGTCAGCCCCGGCTGGAACATCATCGACCGGGTCGTCACCTCCTCCGGCCGGTGCGAGTCCGGCTGATCGTCGCCGAGTTCGTCCTGGACCTCGAGGTTGACCTCGGCGGTCGGCACCGTCTCCTCCTCCTCGCCGAGGTCGTCCCAGCGGTCCTCGGGCATCGCATCGAACCGGTTGTAGAGCTCGTCGAAGTCGGTGGTGCCGTCGGTCCAGGGGCTCTCGGACCAGACGTTCGCCCAGTGGGTCCAGGAACCGGGAGAGGTTATCGAGTAGTAGCCGGGCAGATACTCGGCGTCGACGCCCATGTCCGTCGCTCCCTGCACGTTCGCGTGGCCGCGCATGACCTGCAGCCCGCCGCCGGACCGGGCCGCGCTCCCCGAGGCCAGGCTGAGCAGGGCGTAGGAACGGATGTTCTGGGTGCCGTTGTTGTGCTGAGTCCCACCCATCGCCCACTCGATCTGGACGTTGGGCTTGTTCTCGATGATCATGTCGCCGATCTCCTCGAGATCCTCGACGTCGAGCCAGGTGAGTTCCGACACCGTCTCGAGGTCGTAGCGCTCGAGTTCCGCGTAGGCGTCCTCCCAGCCGTTGACGCGGCCCTCGAGCATCTCCTCGTCGAGCTCGCCCTGCTGGTCGAGGTAGTTGATCAGCCCCATCATGATCGCGACGTCCGTGCCGGGTCGCATGCGATAGAAGTAGTCGGCGTGCGAGGACGTCTTCGTGTAGCGGGGATCGATCGAGACGATCGTTCCGCCGCGGGCCTGCCCCTCGAGGATGTGTTGCATCGCCACCGGGTGGGCCTCGGCGGGGTTTTGCCCGATGATGATGTTGAGATCGAAGTTGCGGTAGTCGTTGACCGTGTTCGTCATCGCGCCGAAGCCCCAGGTGTTCGCGAGGCCGGCGACGGTCGGGGAGTGACAGATCCGGGCCTGGTGATCGACGTTGTTCGTGGCCATGAACGCGCCCAGCTTGCGGAACGCGTAGGCCTCCTCGTTGGAGTGGTGGGCGCTGCCCAGCAGCATCACGCTGTCGGGCCCGTACTCCTCGAGGATCTCCTGGTGTTGCTCGGCGATGAGCTCGTAGGCTCGGTTCCAGGTGATCTTTCGCCACTCGCCGTCGACCTTCCGCATCGGGTGCTTGAGTCGCTTGTCGGAGTGTTCGGTCTCGAGGATGCTGGCCCCCTTCGAGCACAGTGACCCGTTGTTGATCGGGTTCTCCGTCCAGGACTCCTGGGCGACGAAGGAGTCGCCGTCCTTGACGGCCTTGAACCCGCAGCCGACCGAACAGTAGTTACAGATGACCTTCGAGGTCTCGGCGGCCTCGTGAACCCCCTCGGGTTCGTCCTCGTCCTGGCTCAGGACGCGACCCGTCGCCCCGCTGCCGAGGATCGTCGCCCCGGCCAGCGCGGACGCCTTCATGAACGACCGCCGATCGAGGTCGAGCGTTACCGGTTCAGCACTCATCGTGGCCCCCTCACTGGTGGGAGATCGTAGTATATATCCGATACGTCCACAGTATCCGCATGAACCGGTTTGTCGATCATAAACGTTGTGTATGTAGCGCTATCTCGTTAGAGTTTTTACACAATGGTGTAACATTTTTCTCGTTTCCCCATTCGGACAAGGACGACTCGAAAACAGTTATCGGGCTAACGCGAAACATCTTTCATAATCGACGCAAAGACGGAGTTGTCTATGAACACTGGGGCCTTCGTCTGCTCGTGTGCCGGAACCTGCGATATCGATCTCGAGGCGGCGCGTGAGGGGATCGACGACGTCGACGTCGCTGCCAGCTCGCGGCTGCTCTGCGGGGACGGACTCGAGGGGATGGAACACGTCGTCGAGGAGCACGAACTGGACCAGCTCATCGTCACCTGTCCCGAGGCGAGCGCCCAGGAGCGAATCCGCGAGGCGGCGATCGAGCGGGGGCTACACCCCGACGCCGTCGAGTTCGTCGACCAGCGCGAGAGCGCGGGCTGGGTCCACGGTGAGTCCGAGGCGACCGCCAAGACCGCGCGGCTGGTCAACGCGGCGAACGCCGGCCTCGAGAACGAGTCGGTCGGCCGATCGCTCACCTACGAGGCCGGCGAGCGGGTCGCGGTCGTTGGCGACCCCGAGACGGCCGCGGGACTCGCCGAGGGCGCCGACGTGACCCTGATCGCCGACGGTCGCGACTTCGCGGACACCGAGTACGACCTCGAGGACGTCCGGATCGAACGCGGTCGTGTCGTCGAGGTCGAGGGCAGTTTCGGCGAGTTCGAGCTGCGCGTGCGAAGCCGCGTCACCGACGACTGCATCTCCTGTATGGAGTGCGTCCGCGAGGCCCCCGACGGGAAGGCGACCCGCCACCCCGTCGACCTCGACCCCGACGTCGACGACGAGTCGCTGCCCGAGCTGTGTCCGACCGACGCCATCGAACTCGAGGGCGCCGAGCGCACCCTCGAGGCCGACCAGGTCGTCTACCCCGAGGCGACCGACTCGTCCCGCGGCGGCCGGCTCGGTTTCTACACCGCGCCGATCACCCCCGCGAAGGTGTCGGCGATCGAACGCCAGCTCGGCGGGGTCACGAAACCCGAATTTCTCGACCTCGAGATGGACGTCTGCGCCGCGGGGGCCTCGAGCCAGGCGGGCTGTAACGAGTGCGTCGAGGCCTGCCCCCACGGCGCCGTCGAGCGCGCCCGGATCGACGAGGTCGAGTTCCGCGAGGAGCTCTGTCAGAACTGCGGGGCCTGCACGAGTTCCTGTCCGACGGGCGCCACACAACTGCGCGAGCCAAGCAACGAGCGCATCGCCCGCGAGGTCGAGACGCTGCTGGTTCCCGACGAGGTCGAGCGGAGCTGGCTCCCGGGTCGCTCGGGGTCGGGCATCGACGACGCCGTCGTCGCGTTCGTCTGCTCGGAGCGAGCCGAGGACGCCCTCCGGGAGTACGGTCGGCTCGCGGCCGCGGGACGGGCCGACGTCGAGTACCCGCCGATCCTGCCCGTGCGGGTCAACTGCACGGATACGGTCGGCGAGGCCCACGCGATGCACGCGCTGGCGGCCGGCGCCGACGGCGTCGCGATCGTCGGCTGCGGCGGGAGCTGTCTGCACTCCGGACCCGATCCGAAGGCCGAGCTGGTCGAGCGCCTCGAGCGCGCGACGACCGACCTCGGCCTGGGCAACCGCGTCGAGTTCTTCGCGCCCGATCCCGACGAGCCCGAGGCGTTCGTCGACTCGCTGACCGCGTTCGTCGACGGGCTCGAGTCGACGCCCGTTCCCGCGGGCGAACACGAGGCCGAGGGCGGGATCGACGACCCCGGTCGCGAGAACCCCGCCTTCGACAGTCACGGCTGGACCCTCGAGAGCGTGCGGGCGATCCTCGCCCACGTCGAGCCCGAACGGCGGGTGATCCGCGGGCTGAAGGACTTCGGCGTCGTCGACGTCAGCGACGCCTGTACGCTGACCCCGACGTGTTCGAACCTCTGTCCGACCGACGCGTTGCGTCGGACCGAGACGGGCCTCGAGTTCAACCACGAGCGCTGTGTCAACTGCGAGCTCTGCGAGGAGGGCTGCATGGAGGACGCCATCGCGGTCGATCAGGGGCTGGATCTCTCCCTGCTGCCGGAGAACCGCGACGAGGAGGATCCTGCCTGGTCGACGGTGTTCGAGGGCTCGATGCTCGAGTGTCGCAGCTGCGGAAAGGAGTTCACCAGCGAGCGCTCCGCGGAGCGGATCAAGGGCGAGGTCGGCGACCTCGTCTCGGGGATGGCCCCCCACGCCGAGGGGAGCATCTTCGACTACTGCTCGGAGTGTCGATCGAAGTTACTGTACGACCGGAGCGGCGAGTGATCGGTATGGACATGGACGCCATCTACGCGGCGCGGCTCGACCTCGTCGAGTTCCTCGTCGCGGCGACCCACGACGCGCCGGGAGAAGCCTTCGTCGCGGACGTCCTCGAGGGTGAGGTGACCGCGCCCGCCGACAGCGTCAACGACGAGCTCGACCGCGGGTTCGCGCTGCTCGAGGAGTTCGTCGAGGCGAACCGCGAGCGACCGATCGAGGACGTCGTCGACGACCTCGAGGTCGAGTACACCCGCCTGCTCGTCGGTCCGCGACCGCCCGTGACTCCCCACGAGACCTACGTCCGCGAGGACATGGAGTACCTGGGCGAGGGATTACCGAAGGTCAAGGCCAGCTACGCCGCGGCCGGCTGGAAGCCGCCCGAGAACTACCCCGAGGAGGCCGACCACGTCGCGGTCGAACTCGCCTTCCTCCAGTACCTGATCCGCTCCCAGCACCAGGGCCGGGAGGAGGCGCTCGGCTACCAGCGGGTGTTCCACGAGGAGCACCTGACCCACTGGCTCGAAGAGTGCGCGCTCGAGATCGCCGAGAAGACCCACGAGACGTTCTACGAGGCGGTCGGCCACCTGCTGGCGGGCTACGACGAGTTCGAGGAAGGGATCGCGATGCAGGTGAGCTAGACGGTCCGTCGCTACTCGTCGTCGCCGCGTTCTTTCTCCTTGAGCTCGTCGGGGAACTCGACGACGCCGTCGACCTCGTCGTCGGCGATCTCGTGGGCTCCCGTGTGGGTCCAGGATTTTCGGGTCGCTTCGTCGCCGTCCTTCGGCGTCCAGTTGGTGCGTTTTCGCGCCATGCTGGTCGTCGGATACCGGCGGGAGACGTATAGTCGTTGTTCTCCGTCGCGGGGTCAGCGGCGCCCGCCGTTTACCCCGCGGTCGTCCTCGAGGAAGGCGCGGGCGAACAGGTCGACGTGCAGTTTCAGCAGCCGATCCGGCTCGAGGCCCGTCTCCGCGGCCTGGTCGTCGAGAAACGCCCCGAGATCGCCGCTGGGTTCGTAGACCACCGTCTCGCCCTCGAGGTCGAACTCGACGGCGGTCGCGCCGGAGACGAGGTGTTCGATCTCGAGCAGCGCCTGCTCGACTTTCGACTCGACGGCGGCCGATCCGGAGACGACCCGCGAGTCGCCCCACTCCTCGGCGGCCGCGAGGAAGCGCTCGCTCAGTTCGAACGACAGCGCGTCGGCAGTCGAAGGTCCGGTCATCTCACTCGCTCGGGGGGAACTCCTCGGGGCCGGGACTCGGCTCGCCCAGTTCGCCGTAGAGCAACACGACCGTCAGTCCGAGCACGAACAGCACGGCCAGGCCGATCAACCCCACGACCCCGCTCTGTCCGACCCAGTCGCCGTACGCGATCTCGCCCATGCTCGAGGAGACGTTCAGGATCGTCAGGAACGTCCACGCCCCGAAGGCGAGCAGGCCGACGAACACGAGCGGGTTCTGCCGAAACGCCGTTCGAAGTCCCATATCGACTGGGAGAATCAGGCCGAGCAGTATGAACGTTTTGAACGACGGTGACAGAGCCTCCCCTCGAGCCGTCAGGGCTCCAGTCCCCAGTCGGCGGCCTCGGCGGCGTCCTCGATCGAGAGGAACTCCCAGTCGGCGGCCTCGGCGATCGGTGCTTCCTCCTCGAGGCCGATCAGAAGCAGCCGCTCGGCGTAGAACATCGAGGTGCGATCGATCTCGCGGAGCCGCTCGGCCGGGCTCGTCCCGCTACCGGTGAAGAAGTCGGCGTCGACGGTGTTGGTCCGCTGGAAGTTCGTGATCGCGTGGGTCCCGACATCGCCGACGATCCCGATCCAGTCGGCCCACGATGAGGCGTCCGCGAACACCGCCGCGGGCGTCTCCAGCCGCCCGGCGGCCCGGTAGGTGAACGCGATCGTCATCTCGTCGGGACCCCCGCCGTGGGGACCGTCCGCCGCCGATCCCGCGGGCCGGGGTTCGGCCGTCGTTTCCCCCGCGTCGGCCGAGTCGCCGGCGCCCGCGCCGCCGCTCCGGGCCGGGATTCCGACCGGTTTGGTCCGTTCCGATCGCGGGACGTGAGGTGCGGGCGACGCCTCGGCGCCCGCGTCGGCACCGTTCGGGCCGTCGTCCCGTCCGGTGTCGGGCTCCTCGACGGCGGGTCCGGTCGTGGCGGGCCGTTCGGGTTCCTCGTCTGGGCTGCCCTCGCCGCGCCAGAGCCAGTCGCCGCGGTTCGGTTCCTCGGTCTCCTCGTCCTCGCCGCCGACGTCGAGTTCGTCGAGATCGATTCGTTCAGTCATGGTGTGAGTCGGGCTCGAGGTCCTCGAGCCCGTAGCGTTCGAGCGTCTCGCGGGTCGGTCGCCCCCGCTCGTCCCAGCCCCGGCGCTCGTAGTACCGATCGAGGGTGTCCTCGAAGCCGGCCGCGTCGATCGCCGCGCCGTCGTTTGGGCCGCCCTGAAGCGGTTCGGTCAGCCGCCGGGGGAGCGTGTCGTCCTCCCGGGAGAAGCCCTCGCGGCAGTTGAAGAGTCGGATCAGCGTCCAGACGCGCTCGCCGACCCGACGGAGCGCCGCGGGGTCGTACTCGCGGCCGACCGCCGCGAGCCAGTCTGCGCCGAGCGTTTTCGAGAGCGCCTCGCCGAAGAAGTCGTCGGCGATGAGACTCCAGAGGACCGCACGGCGGTCCTGCTCGGCGATCACGGCGTCCACGCGGTCGACGTCGTCCCAGTCGGTCCCGCCCAGCGCCTCGACCTCGACGGGGCGAGCGCGGCGGTGGCAGGCGCCCCGGTCGCTGGTCGCGTAGGCGAGCGCCATCGCGGACGCGCCGCGGGGGTCGTAGGCCGGCAGCGCCATCCCCTTCACCGAGGGGATCAGGTCGCCGCCGCCGTACTCGGCCGCGGCCGCGTCGACGCCGTCGGCCAGCGCCGCCCCCAGCGGGCTCGAACGGCGGGCGATCTCCTCGATCAGCTTCCGGGCACCAGCCTCGTCGCCGAACTCGAGGTCGCGGTCGATCAGGCCCTCCTGGCTCGCGCGGATCGCCCAGGCGACGGCGTTGCCACCCGAGATCACGTCGAGCGCCAGTCGGTCACAGACCGATCCCAGGGTGGCGACAGCGTCGAAGTCGTCGATCCCCAGACCCGCCCCCAGCGAGATCGGCGTCGATCCTCGCGGGACGCTCTCGCCGTCCTCGCCCTCGACCTGGAACCCGCCCGGAACCGGGTCGTCGGCGCGCTCGCGGTCGTGGGCGGCGTCGCGAACGGCCTCGATGCCGATCCCCTCGGCGCCGTCGAACCGCCCCTCCTGCCAGCCGCGGGTCGGGAGGACGCCGACCTCGTTGGCGAAGTCGATCGTCTCGAGGGTCTCGCTGGCGGCCTGCCAGCGCCCGGTGTCGTCGTCGGCGAAGGCCGCCTCGTAGCGCCGACGGAGCTCCCGGAGGTCCGCGTCGGGTTCGGGCGGGCCGTCGAGGGCGACCAGCGCCTTCAGCCGTTTCGCGCCCATCACCGCCCCCGCGCCGCCCCGGCCCGCGTGGTGGTCGCCGCCCCCGGAAGCGATCGTCGCGTAGGAGATGCCGTTCTCGCCCGCGGGACCGATGCAGGCGACCGCGGCCTCGCCCGCCCGCTCGTCGGTCTCGCGGGCGTCGAGTCCCCACCAGTCCGCGGCGGGTTCGATCGAGACCTCGCCGTCGGCGACCTCGAGCCTGACGGGGCGGTCGGCCCGCCCGGAGACGAGGACGCCGACGTTGTCCCCGAGCGAGCCCGCGAGCCGCCCGGCCATCTCGCCGCCCGCGTAGGAGTCGAGGAAGGCCCCCGTCAGCGGCGACTTCGTGACGACGACGTAGCGCTGCTCGCCGGGGAGGTACCCGGTCAGCGGGCCCGTCAGAAACAGCAGGACGTTCCCGCCGCCGAGCGGGTCCGCGCCCGGCTCGAGCTCCTCGTAGAGGTAGCGCGCGCCGAGTCCCTTCCCGCCGACGAAGTCGCGGCGCCACGACTCGGGTACCGGTTCGTACGCGACCGACTCGGCCGCGAGGTCGACGCGGACGAGAGACTCCCCCGTTTCCATACAGTCCCGTGATCGTAACCGCCGAACGATAGTTAAAGCTCTCGGCTCCGAACTACGCGACGTCGACGACGGGGTCGTCCTCGAGCAATCGGGTGAGGACGATCCGGGGAACCGCCCGTCGGTCGCGGATCTCGGCCGCAATCTCGCGGGCGACGTCCTCGAGTTCGGGCGTGTCGACCATGTTGATCAGCGGGATCACGGTCGCGTCCTCGGGAACGTCCTTGCACCCGCCCCGGCCGCTGGCCAGGACCGTCGCGACGTCGGTCGCCGAGATCCGATCCCCGAGTTCGAGGTCGGTGATCGACGCGACCCGTTCCGGGCGGTGGACGTGGTCCTCGGCGAGGCGCTCGCCGACGACCTTCGCGCTCGCGATGGGGACGACGACGTCGGTCGCGGCGGGGAGCTGGGGCTCGTCGTCGTTCGGGGCCTTGAACCAGCGGGTGCGGGCGCCGTCGGCCTTGACGACCACCGACGTCTCCGCGTCGAGTTCGGCCGCGAGTTCGTCGACGACCGCGGGATCGTAGCCGAGGTACCGATCCGACCCCTCGCGGCCGGCGACCAGCCCGAGCGGCCAGGACTCCGCCGTACGGATCGCCTCGAGCGGGGCGTCGGTGACGACCACGTCGGCGACCCGCTCCTCGAACGGCGGGATCCGGACCGTCGCGGTGACGACGGCGCGCTCGAGGACGTCGCCGAGGGCGTACAGGGTCGATTTCTTTCCACCCGCGCCGACGACGCAGGTCACGTTCCCCCTCGCGTCCAGGGCCTCGGGGAGCTTCATGGCGGTACCCGGACGCGAACGCACTTGTAGCTGCTCTTCGCGCCGCTCCGGGACGAGAACGCGGCTCGGTCCGTCCCTCGTCGGGATCGTCGCTCGAGGCGGACGGCGCGGCCGCTCGGGACGTCACCGTCAGCCGCCGTCGCCGAGCGCGTCCGCGCCGTCGTCCGTGACGTTCTCGTCGGAGTCGGCGGGTTCGTTCGAGTCGCTCGCCGCCGTCTCATCTTCGTTTCCGTTCGGCTCGTCGACGTCGACCGTCTCCGCGGCCCCCTCGTCGGTCCCGGCGGGCTCCGCGGCGTCCTCGGCCCCGTCGTCCGCGCCGCCGGCTCCGAGGCCAAGGAAGACACCCGCGAGGGTCAGCCCGAAGGCGACGAGAACGACGACCGTCGTGAGCACTAACGTTCCGAACGCGGCGCCCGACTCCCGCTCGTACCCGCGCGTCATACTCGGAGCGAGCACGCCGGGGGGCATTGTTACGCGCTCCGAACGGCCGTCCGCCGACGTCGCGAATCGTGGTCGTCCGCGCGCGGTCGCCGGGTTCGTCCCGAGTAGGCGAGGGCTACTCGACGAACGGCGGTTCCGGAACCGAAACGACTACCGACTCCCGTCCGTACCGCCGTGACATGGGAACCTACGACATCGAGCGGTATCTCAACGTTCGCAGCGCCTACGGCGCCTCCTTCGGCCCCGACGGCGAGCGACTCTCCTTCCTGATGGACACGACCGGCGTCTCGCAGGTCTGGTCCCTCGAGGAGCCCCGCTCCTGGCCCGAGCAGCGCACGTTCTACGACGAGCGGGTGACCTTCGCCTCCTGGTCGCCCGAACGGCCCGAACTGGTCTTCGGAATGGACGAGGGCGGCAACGAGCGCGCCCAGCTCTACCGGCTCGAGGCCGACACTGGCGAGATCGAGAACCTGACCGCGACGCCCGACGCGAAACACCGCTGGGGCGGCTGGAGCCACGACGGCGACCGGTTCGCGTTCGCCTCGAACCGCCGCGACGAGGCCGTCTTCGACATCTACGTCCAGGGTCGGGACGCGATCGGAGACGAGGCCGAACTCGTCCACGAGGGCGACGGCTGGCTCTCGCTGTCGGGCTGGAGCCCCGACGACTCCCAGCTGCTGGTCTCGCAGGCGTACTCCAACTTCGACCAGGATCTGTCCGTCCTCGACCTCGAGACCGGGGAGCTCGAGCACCTCACGCCCCACGAGGGCGACGTCCGGTATCAGAGTGCCAGCTGGGCGCCCGACGGCGAGGGGATCTACCTCGTGACCGACGAGGGCCACGCCGACACGCTGTATCTGGCCTATCTCGACATCGCAAGCGGCGAGATTGAAACGGTCGTCGCCGACGAGGAGTGGAACGTCGACGGGATCGCGCTCGACGACGAGACGGGGCGGTTCGTCTACTCGAAGAACGTCGAGGGCTACACGGAGCTAACGGTCGGCGAGTTCGACGCCGCGGAGCCGACCGCGTTCGAGACCTTCCCCGAGCCCGATCTGCCGGGCGGGGTCGCTGGCGGCGTGAGCTTCGCCCCCGACGCCGAGCGCTTCGCCATCTCGACGACCGGGGATACGGTCAACGCGAACGTCTTCGTGGTCGACGTGGAGAGCGGCGAGGCCGAGCGCTGGACGAGCGCGCCGACCGCGGGCATCCCGCGGGAGACGTTCGACGAGTCGGAGCTCGTCCACGTCGAGAGTTTCGATGGACTGGAGGTCCCCGGCTTCCTCACGCTTCCCGCCGAGGACGAGGCGAGCGAGACCGAAACCGGCGAGGGTGTCCCCGTCATCGTCGACATCCACGGCGGCCCCGAGAGCCAGCGCCGTCCCTCCTTCTCGAGCGTCAAACAGTACTTCCTCGACCGGGGGTACGCCTACTTCGAGCCGAACGTCCGCGGATCGGCGGGGTACGGCGCCGACTACGCGGCCCTCGACGACGTCGAGAAGCGGATGGACTCCGTGGCCGACATCGAGGCCTGCGTGGAGTGGCTGCAGGGCCACGAGGCGGTCGACCCCGATCGGATCGTCGCCAAGGGCGGCTCCTACGGCGGCTTCATGGTGCTGGCCGCGATGACCGAGTACCCCGACCTGTGGGCCGCGGGGATCGACATCGTCGGCATCGCCAACTTCGTCACGTTCCTCGAGAACACCGGCGACTGGCGCCGCGAGCTGCGCGAGGCCGAGTACGGCAGCCTCGCCGAGGACCGGGAGTTCCTCGAGGAGATCTCGCCGATCAACAACGTCGAGCGCATCGCGGCCCCGCTGTTCGTCCTCCACGGCGAGAACGATCCCCGCGTGCCCGTCGGCGAGGCCGAACAGATCGCCAAGCAGGCCAAAGCCCAGGGCGTTCCGGTTCACAAGCTGCTCTTCGAAGACGAGGGCCACGGCTTCTCGAAGCTCGAGAACCGCATCGAGGCCTACTCGGCGATCGCCGACTTCCTCGACGAGCACGTCTAGGGCGTCGCGGTCGCGATCAGCCGATGACGCCGGTCTTCGTCGCGACCTCCCGTGCCGCCCGCTCGTTCATCCCGTTGCCGAGGATCGTGTAGCGGTCGCGGATCTCGTGGCAGGTCGTCAGCGCCTCGATCACCGTCTCGTCGTCGATCCCGAGCTCGGCCGCGGTCGTCGGTGCATCGATGCTGTCGAGCGCGTCGCGGATATCGTGCCAGATACCCCGTTCGCCGCCGTGGAGGTAGGCGGTCATGATCGATCCGACGCCGACCTGGTGGCCGTGCAGCGCCGCCCCCGGCTCGAGGCGGTCGAGCTGGTGGGAGAAGAGGTGTTCGGCGCCGCTGGCGGGCCGCGACGAGCCCGCGATGCTCATCGCGACGCCCGAGGACATCAGCGCCTTGGTGACGATCCAGGCCGACTCCTCGAGGCCCGGCCGGACGTGGTCGGCGTTGTCGACGAGGATCTCCGCGGTCATCTCCGAGAGCGCGGCGCCGTACTCGGAGAACTCGACGTTCTGGAGCCGCCGGGCCAGCCGCCAGTCCATGACGGCGGTGTAGTTCGAGATGATGTCGGCACAGCCGGCGGTCGTCAGCTTCCAGGGGGCTTCCGCGAGGACGCCCGTGTCGGCGATCACGGCGAGCGGTGGCTCGGCCGCGACGCTGTGGCGGGTGTCGCCGTCGGGCACCGAGCCGCGGTTGCTGACGATCCCGTCGTGGCTGGCCGCGGTCGGCACGGAGAGAAAACCCATCCCGAGGTGCTCGCTCGCCATCTTCGCGATGTCGATGGCCTTTCCGCCGCCGATCCCGACGAGGTAGGAGACCTCCTCGGCCTCGGCCGTCTCGATGACCTCCTCGACGGCGTCGAACGACGCCGACTCGACGGTGACGACCGCGGGTTCGACGCCGGCGGCCTCGAAGTCGGCCGCGATCGGGTCCGCCGCGAGGCGACGCGGCGTCGGGCTCGTCACGAACAGCGGTCGCCCCTGGAGGTGAAGCTCGTCGACGGCGGCGACGACCTCCGACAGCACGCCGTGGCCGACGATCACGTTCCGCGGGAGTCGAATCCACGTCGACTTCTCGAACATACGTTGACCGAGTCACCACCGAAATATACGTGTTGTTGCTCGCCGTCGCGAACCCGGTCGGGAGCCGCCGGATTCGCGGGTCAGAACGTGTCGAGGATCCCGAGAACCCGCTCCTCGGCCTCCCGGTCGGGCTCGTGTTCGCTCCCGTCGCGGTCGCTCTCGAGGTGGGCCGCGACCGAGCGGGTCATCGCCTCGTCGATCGGCGTCGACTCCCAGCCCAGCGCCGCGAGCTTTCCGGTCGCGAGGACGTGGGGGTACTCCCGGTAGAGCACGTAGTCGGCGGGTTCGATGTCGCCCGCCTCGAGTTCGCGGGGGCCGGCGGTGACGACGTCGACCGTGGTGTCCAGTACGTCGGCGATCAGTTCGAGGGTCTCCTCGAGGGTGACGAGTCGCCGATCGCCGACGTTGTAGGCCTCGCCAGCCTCGCCGCGTTCGGCGACGATCCGCATGGCGGCGGCGACGTCCTCAACGTACGCGCGGTGCCAGAGGTTCGTCCCGTCGCCGGGGACGACGACCCGATCGAAGCGGTTGACGCGATCGATCCAGAAGTCCAGTCGTTCGGTGTAGTCGTGGGGGCCGTAGACGATGCAGGGTCTGACGGCCATGGCCCTGACCCCGCGCTCCGCGGCGGCGAACACCGCCCGATCGCCCTCGGCCTTGCGCGGGCCGTAGGTCGCGCCGGAGTCGTCGACGGCCTGCTCCGGGGTACACTCGGCGAGCGGGGTCTCGTCCTCCCGCTTGGGAATTTCCTCGCGGCCGTAAGCCGCCCCGCTCGAGACGAAGACGTACGCCTCACAGTCGGCGAAGATCCGGGTCGCGGCCTGGACGTCCTTCGGGTAGTAGGCGACGCAGTCGAAGACCGCGTCGGGGTCGACCTCGAGCGCGGCCGCCTCGAGCGCCGAGTCGTTCGTCCGATCGCCCTCGATACAGGCGACGCGGTCGTCGTCGGCGAAGGGGTTCTCGTGGGTCCCCCGGTTGAAGAGCGTCACGTCGTAGCCGTGCTCGAGGAGCTCGTCGACGAGGTGGCGGCCGATAAAGCGCGTACCGCCGATAACGAGTGCGTCGTCCATGATCGACGGTCGTCGCTTCGCGGGAAAACGGTGACGGACGTCGTCGCCGACGGGACCGTGTGAGTATCATGCAAACGAACGCACGCCCCGACCGTATCTGACTCATCGGCTACCCCCGGTTCGGAGAGCGACCCGCGGCGGATCGCCGTCGTTTTCGTGTCGAATCGGATAGCGGACGGTATGGGCGGAACCTACGTCCTCGCGATCGACGTCGAGGCGCCGACGAGCCTGACGGTCGGCGCGCTGGGCGAGCTGGCGTTCGAGGAAGAAACGTACGCCTACATCGGCAGCGCGTTCGGCCCCGGCGGATTCGCCCGCCTCGACCGCCACCGCGAACTGGCCCGCGGCGAGCGCGACGTTCGCCACTGGCACGTCGACTACCTGCTCGGTCACGAGGCGGCGAGCCTCGAGGCGGCCGTCAGGTTCCCCGACGCCGACCGGGAGTGCGAACTCGCGGGGACGCTTCCCGGCGAAGCGGTTCCCGGCTTCGGGTCCTCGGACTGCGACTGCGGGTCACACCTGCTCGAGACGCCCGGACTCGAGGCGTTGCTCGAGGCGGCCGCGGACGCAGGCGGCGTCCTCGAGGCCGACACCGAAGTCGGAGCCGACTAGACGTTATACCGCTCGCTCGCGAATCGAGCCGTATGTCCGAGACGGACGTCGACCCCGAACTCGCCGACGACGCGATGGATCGCTTCCCCGTCCCCGATTACGAGACCCTCCCCGAGGATCTGCGGGAGCGGATCGATGAAGAGACCGAGCGCGCCGGCTTCACCCCGAACGTGTTCTCGGCGCTGTCGTACAAGCCGTCGCACTTCCGGGCCTTCTTCGACTACCACGACGCCCTGGTCGAGGAGACGGCCTTAGAGCGCGAGGAGATCGAGATGATCGTCGTCGCGGTCTCCGGCGTGAACCACTGCTACTACTGTAACGTCGCCCACGGCGCCCTGGTACGGATCTACGCCGACGACCCGCTGCTGGCCGACCAGCTGGTCGCGAACTACCGTACCGCGGATATCAACGAGGCCCACCGGACGATGTTAGACGTCGCCGTGAAACTCACCGAATCGCCCGCCAGGGTCGACGAGGACGACCTCGAGACCCTGCGCGAGGCCGGCTTCGGCGAGGAAGCGCTGTGGGATATCGCCTCCGTAACCGCCTTCTACAACCTGAGCAACCGACTCGCGACGTTCGCGGGAATGCGACCGAACGACGAGTTCCACACGCTGGGACGCGAGTAGCGACCGTCGGCCGTCCGCAGGGTCCCCGCCTCGAGCCGACCGGGAATCCGCCTCACAGGCGGAAAAACCTTGTAGAGTGACAGGAAAGGCGAACGTATCGTGGATCCCGTCCCGACTCGAGCCGAACGGATCGCGGCGATCGTCGCGATCCTCGCCGTCCTGGCACTCGTGCCGGCAGCCGCGCTCGGGTCCGGGATCGCGGTCGTCGTCCTGCTGTTCGTCGCGTTCGCCTGCGGAACGATCGCGAAGGCGCGCGTCGACCTCGAGGCGCTGCGAACGTTCGGCCTCCGTTCGGTCCCCGACGACGATCCGGCGACCGAACGCTTCCGCGAACGCCGCCGGCGGAGGGACGAACGCCTCCGCGAGGCCGTCCCGTCGGAGTACGACCCGCGGCTCGACCGACTGCTGGCGGCCGGGCTGGCCGTCGTCGGCGTCGGCGCGCTCGCGGCCGTCGCGTCGGGGGTCGGCGACGGCGGGCGAACGACCGTCCGCCTGCTGGTCGTCGCGCTGATCGGGCTCAACGGCGCGCTGATCGCCTACGCGGCGTCGTACGTGAACGCCGGAGAATAACTGTGAGAGCGACGGCGATCAGTCGTCGCTCGCGGCGAACCCGGGCGAGTCGGCGTCGACGGGCGTCTCGGGCGTTCCCGGGAGTTCGCTGCGGACGTCGTCGCCGCCCTGCTCGGTGATCGCCTCGTGGTAGGCCTCAGGCATCACCTTCACGAACGACTCGAGGGCGCGCTCCCAGTTCTCGAGCAGTTCGCGGCCCCGTTCGGAGCCGGTGTAGGCGACGTGGTTCTCGACGAGTCGGCGCAGCATCTCGACGTCGGCGTCCTCGAGTTCGTCGTGGAGCGCGACCATCCCGGTGTTGGCGCGGTCGGCGAACTCCTCGTCGGGGTCGAACACGTAGGCGACGCCGCCGGACATCCCGGCCGCGAAGTTCGTCCCCGTCTCCCCGAGGACGGCGACGACGCCCCCGGTCATGTACTCGCAGCCGTGGTCGCCGACGCCCTCGACGACGGCCTTCGCGCCGGAGTTGCGCACCGCGAACCGTTCGCCGGCAACGCCGTTGACGTACAGCTGGCCGTCGGTCGCGCCGTACAGTGCGACGTTGCCGATCGCGACGTTCTCGGTCGGATCGTAGCTCGCGGCCTCGGGCGTCCGAACGGTGATCTTTCCGCCCGAGAGACCCTTGCCGACGTAGTCGTTGGAGCTCCCCTCGAGGTGCAAGGAGACGCCGCTGGCGAGGAACGCGCCGAAGCTCTGGCCGGCGGTCCCTGCCGCGTCGACCGTGATCGTGTCCTCGGGCAGCCCGGGCTCGCCGTAGCGGTCGGTGATCCGGTTCGAAAGCATCGCACCGACCGCGCGGTCGACGTTGGTGACCGCCGTCGAGAGCGTCACCGGCTCGCGGTCCTCGATCGCCGCGCTCGCGGCGTCGATCAGCTCGCGGTCGAGCTGGTCCTCGAGCTCGTGGTCCTGCTCGCGGACCTTGTGGCGGACGTCGCCCGCGGGCTCGGCCAGCACCGCCGAGAGGTCGACGGTGCGGGCCTTCGGGTGGTCGACGTCGGTGCGCTGGGAGAGGACCTCGACTCGGCCGATCATCTCGTCGACGGTCTCGAAGCCGAGCTCGGCCATGATCTCCCGCAGCTCCTGGGCGATGAACGACATGTAATTGATGACGTGTTCGGGTTCGCCGGGGAACCGCTTGCGGAGGTCCTCGCGCTGGGTCGCGACGCCGACGGGACAGGTGTTCTCGTGACACTGGCGGGCCATGACACAGCCCGAGGTCACGAGCGAAGCGGTGCCGAAGACGTACTCCTCGGCGCCGAGCAGGGCGGCGACGGCGACGTCCCGGCCCGTCTTCATCCCGCCGTCGGCCGAGACACGGATGCGGTCCCGGAGCCCGGTCTGACGGAGCATCTGGTTGGCCTCGGCCAGCCCGAGCTCCCAGGGGAGGCCGGCGCTCTTGATCGAGGTGCGCGGCGAGGCCCCGGTCCCCCCGGAGTGGCCCGAGATGTGGACCACGTCGGCGTTGGCCTTCGCGACGCCGGCGGCGACGGTGCCGATGCCCGCCTCGGAGACGAGCTTGACGTTGATGTCGGCGTCCTCGTTGGCGGCCTTCAGATCGAAGATCAGCTGCTTTAAGTCCTCGATCGAGTAGATGTCGTGCAGCGGGGGCGGCGAGATCAGCCCGACGCCGGGCGTGGACTTGCGGACGTGGGCGATCATCTCGTTGACCTTCTCGCCGGGGAGGTGGCCGCCCTCGCCGGGCTTCGAGCCCTGGGCCATCTTGATCTGGAGTTCGTCGGCCGAGGAGAGGTACGTCGAGGTGACGCCGAACCGTCCGGAGGCGACCTGCTTGACGTTGCACTCGCGTTCGGTGCCGAACCGCTCGGGCGGTTCGCCGCCCTCGCCCGAATTGGACTTGCCGCCGATGCGGTTCATCGCGATCGAGTTGTTCTCGTGGGCCTCCGGAGACAGGCTGCCGAGGCTCATCGCGGCCGTCGAGAACCGCTCGACGATATCAGCGACGGGTTCGACGTCCTCGAGCGGGATCGACTCGCGTTCGGAGTCGAACTCGAGCAGCCCCCGCAGCGTCTGGAGGGTCTGATTCTGGTCGTTGACCTGTTCGGCGAACTCCCGGTACCGTTCGTAGTCGTTCGCGCGAACCGACTGCTGGAGCGCGCCGACGGTGTCGGGGTTCCACTGGTGGTGGACGCCGTTCGAGCGGTGCTCGAACTCGCCGTGGCGGTCGAGCTCGGAGTCGTCGTCGCCGAAGGCCGCCTCGTGACGTTCGCGGACGTCGGCCTCGATCTCGGCGAGTCCGATCCCCTCGGTGCGGTTCTCGGTGCCCGCGAAGTACTCCGCGACGAGGTCGGAGTCGAGCCCGACGGCCTCGAAGATCTGCGCGCCCTGGTAGCTCTCGACCGTCGAGATCCCCATCTTGGCCATGATCTTCAGCAGGCCGTCCTCGACGGCCTCGACGTAGGCGTCGATCGCGAGTTCGGTCTCGGCGCCGTCGGGGCCCGCGGTGATGTCGGCGATCGTCTGGTAGGCCAGATACGGGTTGACCGCGCCGGCGCCGTAGCCGACCAGCGTCGCGAAGTGGTGGACGGTCCGCGGATCCGCGGACTCGACGACCAGTCCGACGTGGTTGCGAAGCCCGTTGCGCACGAGGTGGTGGTGGACCCCGCCGGTCGCGAGCAGGCTCGGGATCGCCGCGCGCTCCTCGTCGACGCCCCGGTCGGAGAGGATCAGGACGTCGTGGCCGTCCTCGATCGCCTCGACGGCCTCGGCGCGGACGCGTTCGATAGCGGCCTCGAGGTCCGTGCCCGGCTCCTCGCTCGTCGGCTCGTAGGTGATGTCGACCGTCGCGGCGGTGATCCCGTTCGCCTCGCAGTCGCGGATCGACCCGAGCTCGGCGTCGGTGAGGATCGGCGAGTCGAGCACCAGCTGGCGGGCGTGTTCGGGCGACTCGGCCAGCAGGTTGCGCTGGTAGCCGAGTCGGCTCTCCATCGAGGTGACCAGCTCCTCGCGGATGTAATCAAGCGGCGGGTTCGTGACCTGGGCGAACAGCTGCTTGAAGTACGAGAAGAGGGGGCGGTTGAACTCCGTCAGGACGGACAGCGGCGTGTCGTCGCCCATCGAGCCGACGGGATCTTTCGCCGTCCGGGTCATCGGCTCGATCAGGTTCTCGAGTTCGTCGTGGGTGTAACCGAATGCGGCCTGCTGGTCCCGCAGGGCCTCGACGGGGTCCCGTGGTGTCCGCTCGCCGGTCGCGACGATGTCGGCTAACTGGACCTGTTCCTGCTCGACCCACGCGCCGTAGCGCTCGTCGGTCAGGTCCTCGAAGACCTCGTCGTCGGGGACGACCCGCCCCTCCTCGGGGTCGGCGAGGAACAGCTGTCCGGGCTGGAGACGACCGCGCTCGGCGATCTCCGCGGGATCGGTCTCGAGCGCGCCCGCCTCGCTGGCCATGATCAGTCGGTCGTCGGTCGTGACGTCGTACCGACACGGCCGCAGGCCGTTGCGGTCGAGGACCGCGCCGACGCGCTCGCCGTCGGTGGCGGCGACCAGCGCAGGGCCGTCCCAGGGCTCGACCAGGGAGGCGTGGAAGTCGTACCAGTCCTTGCGCTCGGCGTCCATCGCGTCGTCGCCACGCCAGGCCTCGGGGACGAGCATCCGCAGGGCGTGTTCGAGGTCGCGGCCGTCCTGCATCAGCAGCTCGAGGGCGTTGTCGACGCTCGCGGTGTCGGACTGGTCGGGGTCGTCGATGATCGGCTTGACCGCCTCGAGATCTTCGAGGACCTCGCTCTCGAGGTCGGTCTCCCGGGCACGCATCCAGTTGATGTTGCCCCTGATGGTGTTGAACTCGCCGTTGTGGACGATGTTGCGGTAGGGGTGGGCGAGGTGCCAGGCGCCGAGCGTGTTCGTCGAGAAGCGCTCGTGGACCATCGCGAACGTCGACTCCATCCGTTCGTCCCGCAGGTCGGGGTAGTACGACGGGACCTGCTCGCCCTTGAGCAGCCCCTTGTAGACGATCGTATCCGAGTCGAGCGAGCAGACGTAGAAGCGCTCTTTCCCGTCGACGTCACAGTCCTCGACGGCGTTCTCGAGGGCGCGCCGGGCGACGTACAGCCGTCGGTCGAACGCCTCGTCGGAGAGCTCGTCCGCAGGTGCGACGGCGACCTGCCGGACGTCGGGTTCGGAGTCGAGCGCGGTCGCGCCGAGGTCGGCGTTGTCGGTGGGAACGTCGCGCCACTCGAGCACCTCGAGGTCGTACTCCGCGAGCGCGTCCTCGGCGATTTCGGCGAGGTGCTCGCGGGCCTCGTCGTCGGTCGGGAAGAAGAGCGAACCGATCGCGTAGGCCTCGGGGAGATCCGCGTCGAGGACGTCCGCGAAGAACGAATCGGGCGTCTGGAGCATGATACCCGCACCGTCGCCGGTGTTCTGTTCCGCCCCGGTCGTCCCGCGGTGCTCGAGGTTGACAAGCAGATCCAGTCCGTCGGCGACGACGTCGTGACCGCCCGCCCCGTCGAGATCCATTACGACGCCGACCCCGCAGTTCGACCGTTCGTCCGTCGGGTCCGCAAGACCCGGAGAACGATCGGTGTTCGAAGTGTGTGGCTGTGGCATGCACCCTCCTTGGGAGATCTCCCATAAGAGGCTACTCCATAATGGCTAAGTGTATTATATACACATATAAGGTGATATAGCCTATAATGAAATTATTTATACTGCAGATTGCGGGCGGAACGCGTCGCTACTCGGTCAGGAGGGACGAAAGGTGTCAGAGGCACGTAGTGTTCACCCACCAGAGTGAACACCACATTCGTACATCGTTCCCGGCGGGTAAGCACTGTTTGGCTAAAGAGTTAGGTAGCGGAGAACGAATCGGCTCGGACGGCCCGGAGAACCGCCCGAGGGCGAGGGGGACTCAGTAGCTCTTCGCGAAGTATGCGATCTCGTCGGCGGGCTCCCCACAGACGCCACACTCCTCGCGTTCGGGTTCGGGAACCTCGCCCGCGGACTGGCCGCCCTCGTCCTCGAGGGGTTGCATGACGATCTCGGCGGCGATCTTCTCCTTGATCGCCTCCTCGCAGGCCTGGTCGCCACACCACGGCGTCTTCACGTAGCCGCCGTGTTTCCCGATCGTGCCGAGGATGTCCTCGGGGCTGTGGGCCTCGCGGACGTTCTCCTCGAGGTTCTCCTCGGCGGTCTCGTACAGCCTGTCGAAGATCTCGTCGAGGTGGTCCTCGACGGTGTCGACGATCCCCTCGCGGTCGGCGACCGCCTTCTCGCTGTCCGGGCGGTGGACCAGCGTCACCTCGCCGTCGTCGGCCTCGTTGGGACCGATCTCGAGTCGCAGCGGCACGCCGTTTAACTCGTGTTCGTTGAACTTGAAGCCGGGGTTGCGCTCGTCGCGGTCGTCGAGTTCGACGCGGACGCCGGCGGCCTCGAGGTCGTCGGCGATCTCCCGGGAGTACTCGAGGACCTCGTCTTTCGTATCCGCCTGCCAGATCGGGACGATGGCGACCTGGGTCGGCGCGATGGTCGGCGGGAGCACGAGCCCCTGATCGTCGGAGTGGGTCATGATCAGGGCGCCGATCGCGCGCCAGGACAGCCCCCACGAGGTGGTGTACGCCGTCTGTTCTTCCTCGTCCTCGTCGGCGAATGTGATGTCGAACGCGTCCGCGAAGGACTGGCCGAGGTTGTGGCTCGTCGCCCCCTGGACCGACTTCCCGTCGGGCATCAGCGCCTCGACGGTCGTCGTCGTGTCCGCCCCGGGGAACTTGTCGTGTTCGGGCTTTTTGCCCCGCAGCACCGGGATCGCGAGCACGTCCTCGTAGACCTCCTCGTACTGGTCGAGGCGGGTCCAGACCTCCTCCCAGGCGCCCTCGTCGTCGGCGTGGGCGGTGTGGCCCTCCTGCCACATGAACTCCTTCGTCCGGAAGAACGGCTTCGTCTCGGTGGCCTCCCACCGGACGACGGAACACCACTGGTTGATTCTCAGCGGTAAGTCGCGGTGGCTGCGGGTCCAGTCGGCCATGAACGGGGCGATGATCGACTCGCTCGTGGGGCGGACGGCGAGCCGTTCCTCGAGTTCCTCGTGGCCGCCCTGGGTGACCCAGGCGACCTCGGGATCGAACCCCTCGACGACGTCCTTCTCGCGCTCGAGGAAGCTCTCGGGGATGAACAGCGGGAAGTAGACGTTGTCGACGCCGGTTTCCTTGAACCGGGTGTCGAGGGCGTCCTGGATCCCCTCCCAGATCGCGTAGCCGCGGGGTTTCGTGACGATGAAGCCGCCCATCGGAGCGTAGTCGGCGAGGTTCGCCTTCTGAACGACCTCGGCGTACCACTCGCCGGGCTTGTGTGATTTCGTCTCGGTGATCCCGAGCTCCTGACTCTCGTCGCTCATACCGCCACCTTCGTGACCGGAGCAATAAATGGACCCCGTTTGGTGATCGTCTCACACCGATCGCGCGGTAGCGTTCGTTCGGTGCCGTGTGTTACTCCTAGAGGGACTCGAGACCGCGAAGAAACCCTCGACATTCGGTTTCCCGTTCTCGGACGTTTATACGCGCTCGTTACGAGTGATAACCCATGAAGGCCATCGAAGTGACGGAGTACGGCGACAGCGACGAACTCGAGGTCGTCGACCGCGACCTGCCCGAACCCGGCCCCGGCGAGGTCCGAATCGAGATCGAGGCCGCGGGGATCAACTTCGCCGACGTCATGCAGCGACGCGGCGTCTACCCGGGCGGTCCCGAGGCGCCGTACGTTCCCGGGATGGAGGCCGCAGGGACGATCGACGCGACTGCCGAGGACGTCGATCTGGACGAGGGCGACCGGGTCGTCGCCATGCTCGACCGGGGCGGCTACGCCGAGTACGCCACCGCGAACGCTCAGATGCTGTTCCCGATCCCGGAGGGGATGAGCTTCGAGGAGGCAGCCGGCTTCCCCGTTCAGTTCCTGACCGCCCACTCCTGTCTGTTCGAGTGGGGCGAGCTCGAGGACGGCGAGTCGGTGCTGATCCAGGCCGCCGCGGGTGGCGTCGGTACCGCGGCCGTCCAGCTCGCCTCGAACGCCGGCGCGGAGGTGTTCGGCACGGCGAGCAGCGAGGAGAAACTCGAGCTCGCCGCCGAGTTGGGCTGCGATCACCCGATCGACTACACCGAGACGGACTTCCGCGAGGTGATCGACGAGGAGACCGACGGCGAGGGCGTCGACCTCGTCCTCGAGTCGGTCGGCGGCGACGTCTTCGAGCGCAGCCTCGACGCGATGGCACACTTCGGTCGCATGGTCACCTTCGGCGTGGCCAGCGGCGAGCCCGCGAGCGCGGAGAACCGGCGACTCCTCTTCGAGAACAAGAGCGTCCGGGGCTTTCACCTCGGCCAGGCCGCGATGCACGATCCGAGTCGGATCATGCAGGCCGTCCCCGACCTGACGGAGGGGCTCGCGAGCGGCGACCTCGAGGTGATCGTCGGCAAGTCGTTCCCGCTCGCGGACGCGGCCGACGCCCACCGCTACATCGAGGACCGAAAGAGTTCGGGCAAGGTCCTGTTGAAACCCTGATCCGGACCGCGCTGCCGCGACGAACCCCGCCCCGGCGCCCGTTCGGTCGCGCCGGCGCTCAGCGCCCGTCCGCGAACGAGACGCCCTGCTCGAGGGCGTGGTCCGCGAAGTCGGCCTCGTCGAGCGGTTCGCCGCCGACGAACCGGAACTCGCCGGCGACGGTCTCGCCCGCGAGGACGGCGGGAAGCCAGAGCCGATCGTCCTCCCACATCCGATCGTAGGGAACCGCCTCGACCGCGACCCACTCCGGCCGGGCCTCCGGGGAGGGACGGGGCTCGCCCGCGAACGTCCGGGTGCGGAAGACGTGACAGAGCGTGTGGCGCTCGCCGTCGAGACGAAAGTCGAGTTCGGCCGCCTTCTCGAGGTCGGCCGGGTCGATCTCGAGGCCGACCTCCTCGCGGGTCTCCCGCACCGCACACTCCCGGAGCGTTTCGCCGGCCTCGAGCTTGCCTCCGGGACCGTTGTACCAGCCCTCGCCGAGGCCGCGTCGCTTCTCGATCAGGAGCACCTCCTCGGTTCCGCCGACGTCGCGGAGGGGAAAACACAGCGTCGCCTCGATCATACCTCCGCGTTCGGCTGGGAGAAGATAAACGCGTTCGGTCTCGAGACACCGCGGCTCAGTCGTCGTCCGCGGCGTCGGGGACGTACGCCGCGGGCGCACAGCCCAGCGACCGGTGCGGGCAGCGACGGCAGTGCTCGCCCGGCGTCGTCTCGCGGTAGGAGGGGTCGTCGACGCCCTCGAGCGTCTCGCGGACCGACTCCCAGGGCGGCACCTCGTCGGGCTCGAACAGCTCGACCCGCGGACCGTCGACGGCGCCGACGTAGACGTAGCCGACCGCCGCGATCGGCTCCTCGAGGCGCCGATCGCAGGCGCGGGCGTACAGCGCGAGCTGGTCGGCGTCGGCGGGGGCGATCCGGGTCGCGGTCGCCTTGTAGTCGAGGACGGCGAGTCCGCCGCCAGCGGCCTCGGGGAGCCGACGGACGGTATCGACGTAGCCCACCACGTCGCCCTCGACGCCGGCGACGTCCGCGAGGGCGAACGGCAGCTCCGCGGCGAGGGGCGTCCAGTCGGCGACCGGGTCGTCGATCCCCGCCGCCGTCGCCTCGAAGTAGCGGTCGACACACGCCAGGACTGCCTCGCGGTGCTCGAGCAGGTTCCGCGCAGTCAGCTGTCGGACGGCGGCCGCTCGCCAGTCGGTGCGGCCGTCGTAGCCGTGGTGGAACGCCTCCTCGGCGACGTCGTGAAAGACCGAGCCGACGATCCGGGAGCTCGAGGGCGACCCCGGGTGCTCGGGGTCGGAACTGTCGGCGTCGATCGGATCGTCGATCGCCCGCACGGCGTGCTCGAGGTAGTGCTTTCGCGAGCAGGCCTCGTAGCTCTCCATGGCCGTGTAGCTGTGGCGCATCGCGACGGGAACCCCGCCGTCGTCGACCAGCGGCGCGGACGGGAATCGGGTCGCGTCGGCGGTCAGCGCCGACGCCCGCCGCTCGCCCGGCACCCGGATCGGCGGTCCCGCCTCGGACGCGTGGCTCGCGGCGTCGGCGGCCGGCAGCAGCGTTCCGTCGCGGAGCAGCCGGCCCAGCCGGTGGACGGTCTCGATCGCCTCCCGGGTCTCGAGGGGTTCGATCGAGCGGTCGCCGTAGCCGGCGTAGTAGGTGATCGTGCCCGGGCGCTCGTCGGCGGCGACGGCGAGTTCGTCGGTGCGGTCGGCGACGGTCCGCGGGTAGGTCCCTCGGACGGACTCGAAGCTCTCGGTCAGGGTCGACCACAGCTCCATGCGCTCACCCGCGACCGACCACTCGATAGCTGGATCGAGGCAGGCGTCCGCGGTGGAGACCGCCAGTTCACCCTCGCCGCCGTCGTAGTCGTACTCGCTCCCGAAGACGAACAGGTGGTTCGCCGCCCGCGTGAGCGCGACGTGGAGCACCCGCCACTCCTCGCCGACGGTCTCGGTCGCGACGTCGGCCCGCAGCGGCGAGTCGACGTCGTCCTCGAGCGCCGCCGCGAGCAGCCGGGTGCGGGCCCGGCGGGCGTAGTCGTGCTCGACGCACCACTCCTCGTCGGAGAGGTAGGGGACGAGTACGGTGTCGAACTCCAGGCCCTTCGCCTGGTGGACCGTCATCACGCCGACGGCGTCGGCCGAGCGGGTGCCTCGAGTCCGTTCGGTGTTTCCGCCGCGCAGGGTCCGCTCGAGCGCGTCGACGAACGCCGGCGTGAGAGAGCGGACCACCCGCTCGGCGTCGTAGCGCTCGACGAACCGGTCGATCCGCTCGAGCTGACGGCGCTCCTCGACCGTGAGGAACCACTCGAGGCGGGTGAGCTCCCGGAACCGGGTGAGAAACCCCGACAGCGGGTAGCCGTCGCGGAGCGTCTCGAGCCGTTCGATGTGGGCCCGGGCTCGCTCGAACCGGGTCGTCGCCTCGAGGTCGTCGGCGTCGACGTCGAAGATGGCGTCGAACAGCGACCCCGAGCGTCGCTGTAAGGTCGTCAGATCGGCCTCGGGCAGGCGGTAGCGGTAGAGCAACACCCGACGGAGGTGGACGTCCGCCTCCGGCTCGACCAGCACGCGGAGGTACGACAGCAGCGTCCGGATTCCGGGGGAGATCTGTCCCCGGGGCGAACCCGAGCGTTCGTGCGGAATCCGTCGCTCCCGGAGCGCGTCGGCGACCAGCCGGGCGTGGCGGTTGGTGCGGACGATCACCGCGACGTCCTCGAGAGAGCGCTCGGGGACGTTCTCGCAGGTGCCGTTCAACAGCCGGGAGACGGTCGTCGCGACCTGCTCGGCCGTCGGGTCGTCGAGCTCGTCGCTCTCGACTTTGACGACGCGGTCGGGAGGATCGTCCGCCTCGTAGGTGCCGGGCTCGCGGCCGTCCTCGCGCAGCGTCTTCGAGCCGTCGGCGTACGCACAGCGGTTGGTCAGCTCGAGGATCTCCTGGCGCGACCGGAAGTTCAGCTCGAGCTCGATCCCCTCGTGGTCGTCGTAGCGCTCGGCGAGGCGATCGAGTCCCCGCCGATCGGTCCCGCGCCAGCCGTAGATCGCCTGGTCCTTGTCCCCGATCGCGAGCAGGTTGGGGCGGTCGGAGCCGTCGGTGAGTTCGGCGATGAGTTCGAACTGCGTCGCGTCCGTGTCCTGGAACTCGTCGCAGTAGACCTGCTCCCACTGGCCGGCGATCTCGTCGGCGACGGCCCCGTCGGCGAGCAGGTCGGTCGCGGTGCGGACCAGCTCGTCGAAGTCGAACGCGCGCTCGCGCTCGAGGGTCTCGTGGTAGTCGGCGTAGACCTCGGCGTAGTGGCGGGCCAGCCGGAGGTACTCGACGTAGTGTTTCAGCCGGCCGAAGGGGGTCTGCTCGATGCGGTCGGTTCCCGTCCCGCCGATCCGGTTGCCGAACAGCGCCCGCGGCAGCTGTTTCGTGGTCGGCTCGTCGAGGTCGAGCGCCTCGTACACGTTCGTGACGCAGCGCTGGAGGACCCGCAGGTAGCCGTCGACGTCGCGGACGACCTCGTCCTCGCGAAACGCCGCCGGCGCCTCGGCGATCTTCTCCCGACAGTAGCTGATGAGCGTGCCGTACTCGACGAGCCCCTCGCGGGCCGCCTCGAGGTGGTCCTCCCGGTTGAAGTACCGCAGCGCCTCGTTGTCGAAGGAAAGCTCCTCCTCGGCCCGGCGCTCGAGCCAGTGAACGAACTCCTGGCAGAGCTCGAGGGTTCGGGTGTCGGGGAGTCGCTCCCGGAGGTCGGCGGGCGCGACGTCCTCGCGGCTCATCGTCGCGACGTAGCGGTCGACCGCGTCGGCGAGGTCGGCTGGGGAGCCGTCGCCGACGCTGGTCGCCGCGAACGCGTACTCCCGCTCGGCGAGCAGCCGACCGACGATCCGGCGGCGCTTGCGCTCGGTCACCACCTCGAACTCGGGGGAGTAGCCGAGGTAGTAGGCGTACTCTCGGACCAGCCGGTGACACAGCGAGTGGTACGTCGAGACGGTGATCGCGGCGGCGACGTCGGGCTCGAGGCGTTCGGCGACGGCCTCGCGGATGCTCGCTGCGGCCTCGTTGGCGAAGGTGACGACCAGCACGTCCTCTGGGTCGACCTCGCCGCGCTCGATCGCCCGCTCGACGCGCAGCAACATGGTCGTCGTCTTCCCCGTCCCGGCGCCCGCGTCGACGGACGTGCAGGCCCGGTCGCTCTCGATGACGTCGCGCTGTCGCCCCCGCGGTTCGATCGGTTCCGCCGGCGGGCTCGCGCTATCCATCGAACCGCACCTCCGCGGCGAGGTGGTCCCGACAGCCGACGGCGTAGCCGCAGTCGGGACACGACTCGGCTGCGATCTCGTCCCACCGCGGCGTCGGATCGAACGCTCCCTCGAGGACGTCGCGAGCGACGTCGGCGAGCCGCGAGTCGACGGTTTCGTTGCGGTGTTCGTGAGTCATCGCGTAGGTGTGGTGGTCGACGTAGACCTCGGTGAGGTCGATCGGCTCGACGGTCGCGTCGACGGCGCCTTGCACCCAGTTGACCGCGGTCCGGTTTCGATCGGCGAGGGGAACCTGCACGTACCGGCAGGTCTTCCCCTCGAGCCCGAGCCGATCCCGCAGCCGGCGGAGGCCGTCGACGACGACGGCGGTCTCGAGGAGCGCGCCGACCGCCCGCGGCTCGAAGACGTCGGTCTCGGGGTCGAAGTGATCGACGAACAGCGCGGCGACGTCGCCCTCCCACTCCGAGCGGTACCGCAGGAGACCGAGCGGCGCGAGCGTCGGGACGAAGCCGACGGCGACGAGGCTCGAGTCCTCGCGAGTGACGTAGTCGACGGTGGCGTCGACCCGAACCCGATCGCGGTTGCTCCCCTCGGGAAGCGACCGCGGACTCGCCAGCGGGAGCGCTGGCCCGACCAGTTCCTCGGGCGTCGCCGCGAGCCGATCGATCCCCGCCGCGTGGTCGGCACCGACGCGCTCGAGGTAGGCCTCGAGGGTCGCCTCGAGGACCGCGCGCTCGTGCTCGCGCTGGGTTCGCGAGTGGAACGGCTCGTCGTGGCCGTCCCACAGTTCGGCGAGTCGATCCGCGGCGCGGGCCGCCAGCGACTCGCGGTCGGTCGCGCCCGAGCGCAACGCCTCGCAGATCGCCGCCCGGAGGAGGTCGACCCGATCCCGCGAGGGATCCTCGTCCTCTCCCTCGAGCCCGTGGACGCGGGCGTGCTCGTACCGTCTGGGGCAGTGCAGGTACGTCTCGATCCCGGCGGCCGACAGCGCCGGCGGCTCACTCACCGCGGACCACCTCCCCCGCGGCGAACTCGAACTGCGAGCGGATCGCCTCCTCGAGCACCGGGTCGAGATCGTCCTCGGCGAGCAGCAGGGCGATCTCCTCGAACAGCTCCTCGGTCTCGCCCAGGTCGGCCCGGCCCCCGGTGCTGGCCTCGCGGAGAACGCGCTCGAGCTCCCCGCGGGGTTGCTCGAGCAGCGCCTCGATCGCAGCCGCCTCGCCGCGGATCCGGGTCCCACCGGCCTCGAGGTCGTTCAGGGTGAGCCCCGGTGTGGCGGCGGCGAGCCGGAGGTATCGCGACTCCTCGTGGGTTCGGCGGAGTCCCCCGGACCCGCGCTCGTACGAACAGCAGTACAACCGCGTCCGGGCCGCGCCGGCGGCCAGCGCGAGTCGACGGCGGGACCGCTGGGCGTGGTAGGCTCCGAAGGGGTCGGTTACGTCGTCCGGATCGTCGACGGGCGCGAACGTCTCGGTGACCGTCTCCGGGGTCGGATCGGTCACCGCGGGATAGTTCGGCATCTCCTCGAGCCACGCCCGCGGGAACAGTCGCGTGAGATGCTGGTCTCCGGGGTACCGGTCGTCGATCAGATCGAGCAGGAAGACCACCTCCCGGGAGTCGTACTTCAGGTCCTCGGCCGCACAGACCGCGACACCCCCGGTCGGCGAGCTGGTCTCGACGGCGTGAACGTAGGGGGCGTCGTACCGGATCGTGCGCCGGAGCATCCGCCGAAGGCCACCCCAGTCCGGGCCGACCAGGTCCGTCTCCTCGACGAAGTCAGCGATCTCGAGTACGCGCTCGAGGCCCTCGAACTGCTCGCGGGCGTCGAGCCACGACTCCTCGCGGGCGATCCGACCCTTGAGGTCCGTGCGCTGGATCCAGCGCTCGAGCGAGTGCCGGACGCTCGAGCCGTCACAGTCCTCGAGCAACGCGCGGTCGAACTCCGGCACCCGGGCGCGGAGTCGGGTCGTCGAGTCGTCGTCCTCGAGCGGGGGAGCTCCCCGCTCCCGGCGGGCCTGGAGCGTGACGAACGCGTAGAGCTCGTTGACGACGGGGTCCTCGGCGAGCGAGGGAGTGCCGATCGTCGCCGTCGGGATCCCGGCCTCGCGGAGGCGGCGTCTGGTCTCGGGCACGCGCTCGATCCCGGGAACCGCGACCGCGATCTCGTCGTCGGTCCAGCCCCGGCGCTCCCGCAGCGCCTGGATCTCCCGGGCGACGGCCCGGGTCTGCTCGCGGGCACTGCGGGCGCGGATCCGACGCGCCCGACCCTCCGCGAGCGAGCCGTCGGCCGTCTCGCGGGACGGCGCCTCGCCCGTCGCGAGAAACCGAGCGATCGGGTCGTGGGGAGCGGTCGACCCGGCCGCGCGCTCGGGCTCGAGGGACTCGACCTCGAGGCCCACCTCCCGCGCGATCGCGTCGACGGTCCCTGGCTCGACCCGGGTGCGCTCGACGCTCGCGTGGCGCCGACCGAGACAGACCAGTTCGGCGTCGTCGGCGAGCGCGGCGAGGTACCGCCGATCGAGCCGGCGGAACTCCTCGAACTCGACGGCCAGGACGGCGTCGAACGACGACGTCACGCGCCCGCGGACGCCGTCGGCGTCGTCCTCGAGCAGCGAGACGGCCCGCGGGATAACGTCGGCGCGCTCGACGTACCCCCGCTCCTCGAGGACCTCGTGGAAGCGGTCGTTCGTCGCGTACAGGAAGGCCAGACAGTCGTGGGGATCCTCCAGATCCGCGAGCCGGAGCCGCTGGCGGGTCGCCCCGAGCAGCAGCTGGCCGACGTCGCGGGCGAACCCCTCGCGGGCGGCCGCGTGCTCGAGGTAGTCAGGAATCTCGCGGTCGGCGCCGTCGATCACCAGCGAGATGAGCTCGATGCGCTCCTCGTACTCGAGGCGGTCGAGGGTCGGATCGAACGCCTCGATCGTCTTCGAGGCGTGCTCGGGAACCGACTCGACGCGGGGCGAACGGGGCGGCTCCCCGGCGCCGGCGGTTCCGATCGCCTCGGTCAGGCGCTCGAGGCCCGTCGGGTGGCGCTTGAGGACGAGGACGTTCCGAGAGCCGTGGCTCGCGGCGAGGTCCGCGTACAGTTCGGCGGCGGCCTCGGCGGGATCGCTCTCGGGCCCGGGGAGGAGTTTACAGGAACCGGAGAGGCGAGGCGGCGGAGTCATCACCGTCACCGACTATGTCCGAATCCGTACTTAAATCTGCGCCGTTGGATCGGCGAGAGGGTGGCCGGTTGGCCAACCCTTATGCGATCCAGTACCAAGCGTCTCGTATGGACGATATTTTCGTCGCGCGAGTGATGTCGACCGACCTGCAGACGGTGACGCCGGAGACGCTCGTCGAGGACGCGGGACAGGTTATGCGCGATCAGGGCGTCGGATCGGTCATCGTCGTCGACGAGGAGAACCGCCTCGAGGGGATCCTGACGACGACGGACTTCGTCGACATCGTCGCCGAGAGCCACCCGAAAGCCGAGACGGCGGTCTCGCGGTACATGAGCACGGACGTCGTCACGACCGACGCTCAGACGGGGATCCGCGACGCGGCGGATCTCATGGTCGAACACGGCGTCCACCACCTCCCCGTCGTCGACGACGAGGAGGGCGTCATCGGCATCGTGACCACGACGGATCTGACCGCCTACCTCTCGCGGATCCAGTCGCCGAGTCCGGAGCCGTAGTCCCGGTCCGCACGTTCTCGATCCGCGGTTCCGATAGCGGGCGACTCGAGAGCGACGCGGCTCTCGACGACCGCTCCGAACGTCGCGGTCGCTCGAGAGGTTCGCGTTACGAACGTCGGCACTCGACGGAAAACCGAGAACTGCCCGTTACGTTCCGCATTAATTACTATAAATTTTCATCCGGATTTCAGATACGGATACGGGCGAAAACGCGTATCGGAACGCCCGCACCTGCACTCGGTAGGTCGGCAATCCGCGTCGTCGACCGCTCGAACCATGGACCGACGCACCTTCATCACGGCAAGCGGCGTATCGCTCGGAACCCTCGCGCTCGGCTCCGTCGTGACGGCGACGGAAGCGACCGATCGGTTCCTCGTCGACCGCTCGAGTCTGCGCGACGAGGACCGCGTCGAGCTCGTCCACGAACTGGCGCCCGTCGACCTGCTGGTCGTCCGGGCGAGCGAGGCCGAACTCGAGGGCCAGGGGGCCGAGTTCGCTCCCGACGTCCGAATCGATCCCGACGCCTATCGGCCGGCGCGACGGGACTCGGCCGCCGCGCTCGCGGCGGGCGAGGACCTGACGGAGTACCAGTGGGACAAACGGGACCAGGGAGTCCCCGAAACCCACGACGTTACCCGCGGCGAGGACACTCGCGTCGCGATCATCGACTCGGGGATCGCGGCGGGCCATCCCGACCTGGAGGGCCAGGTCGACCTCGAGCTCTCGCGGAGCTTCGCCGACGACGACTACGGCGTCGGCGGACCCTACGGCGGGACCCACGGCACCCACGTCGCGGGGATCGTGGGCGCGAACGACGACGGAACGGGGGTCGTCGGTTCGGCGCCCGGAACCGAACTGGTCGACCTGCGCGTGTCCGGACCGGGGCTCGAGAGCCGGGACGGAGGAGAGCTGCCGCCGACGTACTGGGGCGACACCTACTACGGCTCGGTCCTGGCGGCGCTGGTTTACGCCGCCGAGATCGGCTGCGACGCGGCCAACCTCAGCCTCGGCTGGACCTGGCGGATGCGCCAGGAGGGATGGGGGAAGTTCTGGGGGCAGGCCCACCAGCGCGTCGGGACGTACGCTCGGCGGCAGGGGACGCTCCACACCCACGCCTCGGGCAACTGGGGCGAGAGCCTGCAGTTCAACCGGGACGAGACCGACTCCTCGGAGACCGCGGGGGGAATCACGACGAGTTCGACAGGACCCGTCGGGTTCGATCCCGACACCGGCGAGTACGACGAACCGCCGTACGTGCCGTCGACGTACACGACCCACGGCGTCGGCGCGATCGACCTCGCCGCGCCGGGCGGGCGGGGCGGCGAGTACGAACGGGACAACGTGCTGAACGCGGTCGCGGTGCCGTCGTTCGGCGAGGACGGCGAGTACCTGGGCGCCGACTACGGCCACGCCTGGCTGGCCGGCACCTCGATGGCGGCCCCGCAGGTCGCGGGCGCCGTCGCGCTCGTCAGGAGCGTCGACGGGCGGGCGAACGCCAACCAGGTGCGGACGACCCTCGAGCGAACCGCCTCGGTGCCCGACGAGTACGAGCGCAAGTACTACGGACGGGGCTACCTCGACACGCAGGCGGCGGTCGAGGACGCGGCGGGGTCGGGTCGGTCGTAGGACGTTCGCGTCTCCCCCGCTCGAGGGACCGGGCTCTCGAGCGTGGTTGGCAATATTCGCCAGGCGACCCCCTCTTATCGTGTTCCACAAGAGAGACCAACGCGTCCCCGCAGTCGGAGACACGTAGTACGGGCCTCCACCCACCACCAGCGCGGGGGTTTCGCCCCCGTTCGTCTCGAGCGACGGGCCACTGCCGTGTAGCGATCGCACCAGACCGCGCCGGTTCTCGAGGGCGAACCGATAGCCGTCGGTTCTGCCCGTGTCGGTGGATTGATACGCGACGGCGGTGCAGGGGAAGACGATGGGGAACGGTGATCACCGAACCGGCGGGACGGGTGGTGTCGAGGTCGAACTCGCGTCCGAGCACGACGATCAACGGGCGGAGACGCTGGTCCGCACCTTCGAGCAAGTGACGATCCTCGAGTCGGGGTGGCTCCGGGGGAGCGAGCCCGCTGACGGGTGTGGCCTGCGGTACTACCCGCCGAAGCGAGTGGTGGATATTCGCTCGAGTGGGTTTGCGGGGCTCGAGGGATCTCGGTGATTTTTCGGTGCTGCTCGAGTGGGGATGTCGGGCTGTTCAATACGAGGATATCGCGGGAATCTTCCATCAGTTGGTAGATCGTCGCTGGATACTTGCCCAGCTCGTCACTGAGACTGTTGACGGTCGCACCGCAGCCAGTCGTGACCTCCTCGATGATTTCAGAGAGCGAACTAGTGTTCTGTCAAACCTCATCCGCTAAGGCTATCGTTCTAGCCGTCGTCTATGATGTAGTTATCCAGGGAGCATCATGGCACGAAAGAAGTACATCGTTGATCTCAGCGAAGAAGAGCGCGCCGAGTTGAAGACTCTCCTCTCAGCAGGTGAGGAGAGAGTGCGAAAGCTCACACGAGCACGGATCTTGCTGAGGGCTGATGACGGTTGGTCGGATCCACGGATCAGCGAGGCGCTGGACTGTAGCCCTGCTACCGTCCAGCGCACACGGAAGCGCTTTTCCGAAGAAGGGCTTGCGGCGGTGGATCGCCGCAAGCCCGATCGCGTCTACGAACGCAAACTAGACGGTGCTGCTGAAGCCCGGCTCGTTGCATTAGCGTGTAGCGAGCCCCCCATAGGGTACTCTCGGTGGACGCTTCGACTTCTCGCCGACGAACTCGTCAAACTCGAGGAGATCGACGTCGAGTCGATCTCCCACGAGACGGTTCGACAGGTGCTAAAAAAACGACCTGAAACCGTGGAAATCGAGCCATTGGGTAATTCCACCCGAGAATAACGCTGATTTCGTCGCACGAATGGAAGACATTCTCGATCTTTACCACGAACCGTATGATCCTCGCCGCCCTGTCGTCTGTTTCGATGAATGTCCTGTCCATCTTCGTGGCGATGAGAAGGGGGGGCCCCCCCCCCCCCCCCGCCGCGGGGGCCCCCCCGCCGCCCCCCCCCCCCCCCCCCGACACCCCACACCCCCCTCCCTCTC